>JANNVG010000185.1:0-1712 GCA_031414395.1 Fimbriiglobus sp. | reverse complement strand
CCCCCTCTCCCCTGGGAGAGGGGGTGTTCAAGGCGATGACGTGGCCGGTGCGTCCGTCGAACGGGGGTGAGGTTGAGCAGGTTGAACACCCCCTCTCCCCTGGGAGAGGGGGCCGGGGGGTGAGGTCTCGGTCGAGGATCTCCCCCGCTCGCGGATCATCAGGTACGCCGTCGGGCCGAGCACCAGCACCGTGCCCACCAGTTGCCACACATTAAACTCCCGCCCGCCGAACACCGCCTCCCACAACATCACCATCACCACCTGCGACAGCCCGACCACCGACACCTTCGTGGCCTGCCCGCCGCGGAACGCCTTGGTCAAGAAGATCTGCCCGACGGTCGCCGTCGTGCCCACCGCCAGCAGCACGACCCAATGCACCCACTCGACGGGCAGCACCGGCTTGCTGTCCTTCGCCGGCATGAGGAACGTACACGCACAGAAGGCCACGCTCACCCACGAGAAGTGGACGACCACGCCGAGCGAGCTGACCCCCTTCACCCGGTTCAGGCCCATCATGGCCACCGCCGTGAAGACGGACGCGACGATGGCGGCGAAGTGGGCCGGCTCGAGTTGCGTCATGTTGAACTGGTTGCACACGGCCACCCCGCCGACGGCGGCCAGCACGGCGACGATCACGCCGACGGTTGGGCGTTCGCCGAACGCCGGCCACGACAGCAGCGCCACCCACACCGGGAACGAGTTCGTCATCACCAGCACGTCGGAGCCGGGCAGGTGCGTGAGCGCGTAGAAGCTGGTCACCATGCTCAGGCTGCCGGCGATACTCCGCAGCCACAAAATCGGCGTGCCGAAGGTGAGCTTGGCCCCGGTGGCGACGGCGATGGCGGTGGCGAACACGGCGGCGATGGACGCGCGAAACACGGCGACCGTCTGCCACGCCACGTGGTCGTTGGCCATGCCGATGAACACCACCATCGCGGCGAACCACCCGCACCCGCACAGCATCCACAGGTACGGCTTCAGCCCGGAAGATTGCATGAGGGGAAGGATAGGACGTGAGACGAGCCGCGACCGCATGAACGAGCCGCGACCGCGAGGGAGCGGTCTTCCGACTCCGCTCCCTCGCGGTCGCGGCTCGTATGATACCCCGTGCCACCCGGAGGCCCGCCCATGCGCCGTGCCGTCTCGCTCCTCGCGGTCGTTTGTGCCGCCGCCGTCGCGGTCGCCGACGACAAGCCGATGCCGGTCAAGTTCAGCGGGCTGTCCGGCGACCCGCCGGCCGCCTGGAAGGCCGAGAAGCCGGCCAACCTGCTGCGGTCGCACCAGTTCAAGCTGCCCAGCGACGACAAGACCTACGCCGACGCCGAACTGATCGTGTCGCCCAAGTCGTCCGACGACGTGGCCAAGACCTTCGACAAGTGGAAGGCACAGTTCACCCCGCCGGACGGCAAGAAGGCGGAGGACGTGACCAAGACGAGCGAGTTCAAGATCGGCGAGGCGAAGGTGCACGTGCTCGACGTGACCGGCACGTGGAAGTACAAGGAGCGTCCGTTCGACCCGAAGTCGAAGGAAGAGGTGAAGCCCGAACACCGCGCGGTGTGGGCGATCGTGGTGGGCAAAGACGACACCACGCACCTGCGGCTGAGCGGCCCGCAAGGGGTGGTGGAGAAGCACCACCCGGCGTTCGACAAGTGGCTGAAGGCGATGAAGTGACCGACCGCGATTCGTCTTGTTAGCCCGACGCGCGAGCGAGG
>JANNVG010000184.1:0-8462 GCA_031414395.1 Fimbriiglobus sp. | reverse complement strand
CAACTCGCCGCCGGCGGCGGTGGCACTGGCGTGGGCGGCGATGGCGAGACGACGTGAGCGCCCGCCGCCACCGCATCGGCCAGTTGCCGCAGGGCGTTGCCGAACCGGCGGAATGAGCGGTGGCTCGCACCGGCTGCCAGTCATGCACCGCCTGAGTCAGCGCCCGCTGGTTGGTCTTCGGGTCGTACCCACCTTGTCTGTTGTCGGCCAACCACCGCTTCGCGTCCCGTGGTGCATCTTCCGGGTTCGGCGGGCGTGGGGCTTGCAAGTCGATGTCCGGGAGTTGGTCGGCCGCGGCGATGAGGATCGATTCGTACTCTTGCCGCAAGAACACGACAGCGAGCGAGAACACCGTGCCGGCACCGGCGGCCCGCCCGCGCTCGGCCAGGGTGCGGGCGGCGGTGACGGCACAGAACGGTTGACCTTCCATCTTCGCGCTATCGCCGTCGAACACCGCCACGACCGCGCCGAGATTCTTCCGGGTGGCCGCCGCGAGCTTGAGGTATCGTACCCATTCAGGCTGGTGCTTGGCCCCGGTGAACCCTTCCAGCCCGCCGATCTTGAACGGCTTGTCGTCCACGAACAGGTGGCCTTGCAGTTCCGGCGGGAGTTCGGTGAGCAGCCGGCCGGCGAGGGACGGCACGGCCAGCACGTCGCCCTCGCCCTCGACCAGGAACACCAGCCGCTTCATGCGTGTGCCTCGGCCAGTTGACCCTCCAGCCGGGCCGGGTCTACGGTCAGCAGCTCGCCGGGCTTCAGCAGTCTCTCGCGGAGGGCTTCCATCTGCTCGTGGGCGAGGGGGCCGATTTTCGTCTGCTGGTTCTCGATGTCCACCACCCGGATTTGCTCCGGCTCGAAGTGGTCGAGCAACTGCGGGCTGTGCGTGGTCAGGATGACTTGCCCGCGGCCCTGGCGGACGTGCCGCTTGAACTCGTTCGCCAGTGTTTCGAGCGCGCCGGGGTGAATCCCGTTCTCCGGGTGCTCGAAGATGAGCGTCTGTTTCGCCGGCGTCTGGTACAGCGCGAGCAGCGTGGCGAGATACCGGCGGAACCCCTCCGACTCCGACGCCACGTCCATCAGCATGATCTTGTCGCCGACCTGATAGCCGACCTGGAGTTGATTGCGTTCGGGTAGTTTCAGGTCGATTGACCGCACGGCCGGGTTGAGGGAGGACATGGTTTCGGTCAACGAAGTCCAATCATCAAGGTGTTCGATGTCGTCGTGGATGGCACCAACTACCGACAGCGGGTTTTGCCCGTCGTCTCGATAGCCTGCGAACGTTTCCTGTTGAGCTGAACGCTGGAGTACGTCACCTGGGAAATCGTAACAACCTACGCTCCGGCTAATCAAATTGTGAGCAATCGTGGCAGTTCGCAACCCGGTCATTGCGGGCAATACGGGTTGACCGGGGTTAGGGGGAGGGACCAGTTCAGGTGGCACTTGCCACCCTTGATTCTCCTGGTGAAACACATAGCTCCCATCCACCGATAAGGACTCGTAAACCCACCCGTATTCGCTCCCGCCGAGAAGGTATGCGTACCGACCAGTTTTGTTGCTAGGCCCAAACTCAATGAAGAACTCTGGTGAGACTGAGCGCCCGAGTGGTGAATCTGTCCGATTGACGAGATGGTACCGGCCCAACAAAGTCTCCCGAAGCGCCCGGATTGCCCCGACGAAGTTGCTCTTCCCGGTCCCGCTCCGGCCGATCAGCACCGTGAGCGGTTCCAGGTTCACGTCAACGTCGATCAAGCTGCGGAAGTTCTGGATGCGGATGCGAGAGATCATCGGTGCCCCCGTTGGTACTCTACGCCCCGGCGGTCGTCGTGTCGCGGGGTGAGGGTCAACCCAAGGCGAGGGGGCGGGCGGTCGCCGGGTACGGGATCGAAGAGGCGTTGAACGACACCCCGTGGTCCCCCGCGGGCGAAGAGACGGCCACCTCGACCCGCTTCGGGTTGAGAGTGGTCAGCGCGTCGTGCCCGGTTTCGAGCCACTCGCGGAAGTGGTCCGGATAGGGTGTGACGGCACGGTACAGGTCGTGCGCTTTGATCGCCGCTTCGATCTCCGGGGTGGTGAGAACCGCGACGGTCATCCGGCCGGCGAACTGGTTGTCGCTCCCGTCGGCCGGGGCGTAGTCGGCCGGGAACAGGTCGCGGGCGGCGTTCACCTCGCGGAGCAGCCCGTCGCGGGTGACCACCAACTTGCCCCTCGCGCCCGTCAGTCCGGCGACGACGAAGTGATCGTTCCCCCGCCACATGTGCAGCGTGACGCCGATGGGGATCGAACCGGCCAACTTCCCGTCGGCGTGACAGGTGACGGTGAACCGGCTCGGCAGCGTGGCGGGGAGCGGGCCCATGTCAGGTGATCCCGTTGATGGTGAGGACGCGCGGGCTGTCGGGGGTGGTGTACTCGCTCCCGGTCCCGCCGACGACGATCCCGAGGTCGGTGTAGGAGATCCCGGTCACGTCGATCTCGACCCGGTAGGCGGGCGGTGGGCCGGCCCCGGTCGGGTTGAGGGAGCCGATCATCAGGGCGGTCTCCGCCGCAATTGCGGTGGTGTACAAGTCGTGGGAGAAGTACACCACCTTCGGCCGCCCGAACCGATCCACGTTCGGCACGCGCTTCGGCGTCGCGGCCACGATGACGGCGTGTTCACCCACGGTCACATAGCGGTAGTACCGCCGCCGCCGCGTTGACATGGGCAATGGTGCGTCCCTCGGTGCATTCTACCCCACGCACGGCCGTAGTTCACGCCCCGGCGGCCTTCATGTGGCAGTTCTTGTACTTCTTGCCGCTGCCGCACGGGCACGGGTCGTTGCGGCCCACCTTCGCCCCGACGTTGCGGATCGTCTCCGGCTTCTTCTCCGCCTGGCTGCCGCTGTTCGTGCTCATCTGCGACTGCTGCTGCTGCATGTTCACCTCGGCGGCGCGGGCCTGCATGGCACTCTGCGCCTGCGTCCGCACGCTCTGCTGCCCCGCCCACATGGCCGCGTTCACCTCCTCGTCGCTCACGTCCTCCATGCGGAACACCGCCTCGCTCACCCGGTCGTGAACCCCCTTCCACATGTCGTCGAACAGTTTCATCCCCTCCCGCTTGTACACGATCTTCGGGTCCTCCTGGGCGTACCCCCGCAGGCCGACCGAGCTGCGCAGGTGGTCCATCGTCAGCAGGTGGCTCTTCCACGCGCCGTCCACTTGTTCGAGCACCAGGCTCCGCTCCATCTGGTGCATCTCCGGGCGGTACTTGGCGTCGTAGGCGTTCAGAACGGCGTCCTTCGCCTCGTCCGCCGTCTTGCCGGTCAGCGCGTCCGCCTCGACGTCCAGCTTCAGTTCGGCCTTGCACCACTCGGCCAGTTCCTTCGCGTCGTCGGCGTCGGACTTCTTCGTGCCGCTGAAGGCGACGTCGATCTTGGCGTCGATCTCCGGGTAGTCGGCGGCCGGCAGGCGGGTGTCGCTCGCCCTCAGCAGCAGCTCCTTCACCTTCGCCCGCGGCTCGGTGCGGATGACGTCTTCGGCGATGGGCACGCTGCCGCCGCTGAACCGCTCAGTCGCCCAGCGGAACAGGTTGTCGCGGTCGGGGCGGCGGTCCGCCCGCATCTTCTCCGGCAGGTAGCTGGCCAGCCCGACCGTCACCGGGAACTCCACGTCCTTGCGGCGGTAGGCGTCCCGCACCTTCGCCCGCACCGCGGCCAGGATGTCGGCCGGCTCCTTGTGGGCGATCTCGTCGAGCGTCACCTTCAGGGTGAACTTCTGCCGCGCCCAGTCGATGAGCGACTCGAGCGCGTAGGCCGGTTCGAGGAACCGCCGCCCGCCGGTCAGGTCGGCCTTCGCCAGCGCCTGCTGGGCGAGCGGGATGAGGTGCTCGCTCAGGTCGTCGCGGCCGACCTTCTTCAGCCCGGCCGGGTCGGTGGTCAGGCCGTAGCGGGCGTTCATGGCCCGGCACAGCTCCTGCCACTTCCAGTCCTTCGCGTCCTCGTTCGGGTTCAGGCTCTCGTCCACCGCCTCGCCGATGAACGTGGGGGCGGCGTTCGCGGCGCGGTCGATGGCGAGCGCGATGGCCTCGTCCGGCCCGCACCCGCGGAAGTCGGAGGCGTCGAACTCGCAGCTCAGCTCGTTGCCAGCGTAGGTGGCGAAGCTGGCCGGGCCGTACTTGTCGTCGGTGTACCGGGCCACCGCCTCTTTCACCTGCCCGTCGATCATGCCCAGCACCATCGCCCGCGGGTTGCGGCCGTCGAGGATGTCCTGGCGGGTGGCGTACGTCCGCTTCCGCTGGAAGTCCATCACCTCGTCGTAGTCCAGCAGGTTCTTCCGCTGCTCGAAGTGGTACTCCTCCACCTTCCGCTGGGCCTTCTCGATCTGCTTGGTGAGCATCCCCGATTCCAGCGCCTCGCCGTCCTTCATGCCGAACAGGGGGTTGTTCATGAGCGACTTCAGCCGCTCCCCGCCGAACAGCCGCATGAGTTCGTCTTCCAGGGAGAGATAAAACCGGCTGCTGCCGGGGTCGCCCTGCCGGCCGGCCCGCCCGCGGAGCTGGTTGTCGATGCGGCGGCTCTCGTGCCGCTCGGTGCCGACGATGTGCAGGCCGCCGTTCGCCGCGATCTCACGCCCCTGGGCCTTCATGTTCTCCTTGCTCTCCGTCTCGGCCACCGTCGTCGCCCAGATGTCGTTCGGGATCTCCAGGCGTGTGGGGTAGAGCGGCCGGCCGTCGCCGTCTTTCAGTTGCTTGAGCCGCGCCCACGCCAGCGTTTCGGGGTTGCCGCCGAGGATGATGTCGGTGCCCCGCCCGGCCATGTTCGTGCTGATCGTGACGGCCCCCTTGCGGCCGGCCTGGGCCACGATCTCGGCCTCGCGGGCCACGTTCTCCGGCTTGGCGTTCAGCAGCTCGTGCTTCACCCCCTGCCGCTTCAGCAGGGTGCTCAGCTTCTCGCTCTTGGCCACGTCGGTGGTGCCGATCAGGATCGGCCGGGCGGTCGTCTTGTGGACGTCCACGATCTCTTTGACGACCGCGTCCCACTTGTCGGAGTCGTTCTTGTACACCAGGTCGGGGTGGTTCTGCCGCACGAGCGGGCGGTTGGTGGGGATGGCCACCACGTCCAGCTTGTAGATCTTCCAGAACTCGTTCGCCTCGGTCATGGCGGTGCCGGTCATGCCGCCCAGCTTCTTGTACAGCTTGAAGAAGTTCTGCAGGGTGACGGTGGCGAGCGTCTGCGTCTCCTGCTTGATCTGCACGCCCTGCTTGCGGTGCTTGGCCTCGACGCTCTGGTGCAGGCCGTCGCTCCACTGGAGGCCGAACATGGCCCGGCCGGTGCCCTCGTCGATGATGATGATGCCCAGCGCGTTGTTCTCCCGCGGGTCCGGCGCGATCATGTAGTGCCGGTCCAGGTGGAACATGTGGTGCGCCCGCAGGGCGTTGTCGATCAGGTGCGGCCACTCCATGTTGCCGGCCGTGTAGAAGCTCTCCACCTCGGCCAGCCGCTCCGCCTCCCGCACCCCCTTGTCGGTCATGTAGATGCTCCGCTCCTTCTCCTTGATCTCGAAGTACACGCCCTTCGGCGGCGGGTTCTGCGGGTCCACCGTCTTCGGGTCCACGGGGATGATGACCGACAGGCCGTCGCCCTCGGTGCCCTGCGCCCGCAGGTCGGGGCGGCCGGCCAGCAGTTCCTGCCGGCCCTTCCGTTCCATCTCGGTCAGCTTGCGGGCGACGTCGTCGGCCTTCTCGTAGTTCTTGATGTCGGTGTACGCCGGCCCGCTGATGATGAGCGGCGTGCGGGCCTCGTCGATGAGGATGTTGTCCACCTCGTCGATGACGGCGTAGTTGAGGGGGGTCCGCTGCACCTGGCGGTAGTACGGGTGGAACTTGTCGTCGTCGTGCCGCCCCGACTTCATGTTGTCGCGGAGGTAGTCGAACCCGAACTCCGACGCCGTGCCGTAGGTGATGTCGCACTCGTACGCCTTCCGCTTCGTCTCGTTGTCCTGGTCGCCCTGGATGAACGCCGCGCTCACGCCCAGCGCGTTGTAGATGGGCAGCATCCACTCGCAGTCGCGGCGGGCCAGGTAGTCGTTCACGGTGATGACGTGGACGCCCTTGTCCTCGAGCGCGTTCAGGAACCCGGCCAGGGTGGCGCACAGCGTCTTGCCCTCGCCCGTCACCATCTCGGCGATGGCGCCCATGTTGCTGCCGTACCCGTGCAGGATGGCCCCGCCGACGATCTGCACGTCGTAGTGCCGCATGTTCTTGGTGCGGTGGGCGGCCTCGCGGCAGGCGGCGAACGCCTCGGGCACCAGTTGGTCGAGCGTCTCGCCCGCCTTCACCCGCTCGCGGTAGCCGACGCTCAGCCCCTTCAGGGCGTCGTCCGAGAGCGCCTTCATCTGCGGTTCGAGGGCGTTCACCTTGCCCAGCACGGAGCCGGGGGTGATGGCGTGATCGACGGCGTTCTTCGGGCGGGTGTACCCGATGGCTTTCACCGCCCGCTCGTTGGCCGTGCCGAACAGCCGGGTGACGAAATTCAGGCTGCCTTCGACGACCCCGTTGAAGGCGTCCCCGAGCTTGTCCAGGAAGCCGGTCTTCATTGCCGTGTTCGTCGCGTCGCCGGCCGTTGCGGTCGCCATGGTCGGGAATCTCGGTAAAGGGGTCCGTCCGCGCGGGGAAGCCAGTAGGGAAATCTAAGCCGACGGGAAAAGGGGGTCAATACGGGGTGCCTCGACGGCACAATCCCCCAAACCGGAATTGGACGCGGTGATGGGCGGAAATCGCCTGGGTAAGGTAGCAGCCCCGAAGGGGCGACCGGGAATAGCCAGGGGTGAAGCGAGCCGTAGGCGAGCGAGAACCCCTGGAGCTGACGCGAAAAAGCGACCGCAGCCCCGAAGGGGCGACCCCATTTGTGTGGGTCGCCCCTTCGGGGCTGCGGGGGGATTGGGTGGTCTGTTCCAGGGGTTCCGTCGCCTCTTCGAGGCTCCGTCACCCCTGGCTATTTCCGGTCGCCCCTTCGGGGCTGGCACTCGCCTTCCGCCACCGCACCCCGCCGAGTACCGCCCCCACGATTGCCGCGACGTGAACCGACACGGCGGTGATGACGGCCGGCGTTTCCCAGGCCAGAGTAACACGAACCTCCCTGTCGGTCCGTAGAGCGGCTCCGAGGTGCGATAACATTCCCCAAAGGGAGTCAGCCGTTCCGAGTCCTTCCCACGAGTTGAAGTGCCAACTGATCCACATCGGCAGCAGCGAACAGACCACGAACGCCGCCAGCCCCGCGAACGTGGCCGCGTAACACCTCCACACCCACCGCGGCCACTTCGGGAGTCGCATGACGAGAACCTCATTTCTTCGCCGCGAGCATCGCGAGCGCCAACCGCTTCCGGCGCTCGCGGTGCTCGCGGCGAAGACATCGTCCATTACCCCAGGCCGTCCTTTTCCGCGAAGCCGAACATCAGGTTGAAGTTCTGCACGGCCACGCCGCTCGCGCCCCGCACCAAGTTGTCTTCCGCCGCCAGCACGACCGCCCGGCCCCGCACGCTCTTCGGGCACACGTCCAAGTAGTTCGTGTGGGCGGTGTCCTTCGTCGTCGGCAGCGTGTCGCGCACCCGCACGAACGGCTCGCCGGCGTAGTGCTCGCGGTACAGGCTCAACAGTTCAGCATCGCTCATCGACTGGTTCAACTTCGCGTAAATGGTGCTGAAGATGCCGCGGTCCATGGGGGTGAGGTGCGGGGTGAAGATGACCTGAATCGGCACTCCGGCGACGTGACTCAGGGCTTGCTCGATCTCCGGCGTGTGGCGGTGCGTGCCGACGCCATACGCCGAGAAGCTCTCGTTGCACTCCGGGTAGTGGTAAGGCAGCTTCGGCGTGCGACCGGCGCCGCTGATGCCGCTCTTGCTGTCGATGATGATCGTGGTCAGGTCGATCAACTTCTTTGCCACGAGCGGAGCAAGACCCAGAATCGCCGTCTGCGGGTAGCAGCCGGGGTTCGCCACCAGCTTGGCCGTGCGGATTTGCTCGCGGAACAGTTCGGGTAACCCGTACACCGCGTGCGTCAGGTTCGCGGTGTCGTGGTGGGCGCTGCCGTACCACTCGGCGTAGACGTTCGCGTCCTTCAGCCGGTAGTCGGCACTCAGGTCAATGACACGGATGCCGCGTTCGAGCAGCGGCTTCGTCGCCTCCGCACTGACCCCGTGCGGCAGGCAGCCGAACGCCACTTGCACACCCTTCGCCTTCAGGGCGTCCGGGTCGAACGCCTCCATCGGCAGGTCGCAGCGGTTCAACAAGATCGGGTGTTCGGCCGACACCGGCTTGCCGGCGTCGCGGGAGGTGATGGCGGTGATGTCGGCGTGCGGGTGCCGCAGCAGGATTTTCAACAGCTCGACCGCCGTGTACCCCGACCCGCCCAGCACGGCCACGCGAACGGACATTCGGAAACCTCCCAGGCGGGCGGCGCGACGTGAGTCCGCCGGTGAATCAGGCACCGGCG
>JANNVG010000183.1:0-3854 GCA_031414395.1 Fimbriiglobus sp. | reverse complement strand
CCCCCGCCCCCGGGCGGTCGCGGCTCGTTAGTCCACGAACAGGAACTCGCTGCTATTGAACAGCACGCGGCACAGGTTCGCCAGCCCGTGTTTCTTGCTGTACGCCACCCACACGGCTTCTTCGTCGGCCGTCGGCACCCGGCCGAGCACCCGCCGGCACGCGAACCGCACACGTTCGGTTTCACCTTTGCTCGCCTTCTCCGCCAGGGCCGCCAGGTGCTCGGCGTTCGCCAGCACGAACTTGTTGTTCCACATGGCCAGCGCCTGCGGGGCACCCACGCTCACCGACCGCACCGGCGCGCTCTGCGACGCATCGGGGCAGTCCAGCCCGGCCAAGAACGGGTCGGGCTTGGTGCGGAAGACGAAGCGGTAGATGCTGCGTCGGCGGGCGTCGGTGGCGTTCACGTCGAAGGCGTCGTAGTCCGAATCGGGCGTGACGTGGATGCCGGGCTTGGTGACGAAGTGCTTGACCGGCGGGCCGTACATGGTGTCGTCCAGCCGGCCACTGGCGAGCAGTACGGCGTCACGCACCGTCTCGGCGTCCAGGCGGGTGCGGTTCATCCGCCACAACAGGCGGTTGTCGGCGTCGGTCGCCGCCGCGGTCGGGTCGTGCGTCACCGCCTGCCGGTAGGTGCTGCTCGTGAGGATCAGCTTGTGCAGCTTCTTCAGCGACCCGCCGCCGGTGCGGAAGTCGTCGGCCAGCCAGTCGAGCAACTGCGGGTGGCTCGGCGTGCCGCCCATCGCGCCGAAGTCGTTCGGCGTGTCCACGATGCCGCGGCCGAAGTGGTAGTGCCACACGCGGTTGACGATCACCCGCCACGACAGCGGGTTGGCGTCGTCGGTCAGCCAGTCGGCGAGGGCCGCCCGCCGCTCGCCCTCGTTCGTCGCGTCCTTCAGTGTGAACCGCCCCTTCAACGCTTCCACCGCTTCGACCGCCCCCGGCTTCGCCTCCTTGCCCGGCTTGGTCACGTCGCCGCGCTTCAGGATGTGAATCGGCCGCGGGGTGGCGGACGGCTTGAAGCTGCCGTCGGGGGCGAAGCGGTTGGTGCCGCAGTACACCTTCGCCGGTGTCGGCAGTGCCTTCAGTTCGCGGTCGAGCCGCTGCTCCCACACCCACCGACTCAGCGCCACGGTTTGGGCGTCGGTCCGCTTCTGAACCGGAACCGCCAGCGCTTCGTTCACGGCGGCGGGCCACGTGGCGTCCTCCGCGAGCGGGTCGCCGGTGGTGACGGCCAGCCGAAACCGTCCGATCAGGTGCCGCTCGCCGTGCAGTTGGTCGAGTTCGATGGTGAACGTGGTGCCGCCGTCGAACCCGACCGGCTTGTCGAAGGCGAACGCCGCCCAGTGCGGTTTGCACACCTTCGGGTAGATGCCCCAGGCGGTCTTCGGGTCGCCGTCGATGGCCCGGCCGATTCCCCAGCCGTCCTGGTTGAAGTCGGCGACGGCCGCCTTCAGCTTCACTTTCACAGCTTGCTCCGCCTTGCCCTTCGGGGCCGCCGTCACCCGCACCTCGGACAGGTGCAGGTTGCCGTTCTCCTGTCGGCCCGGCCCGGTGTACGGCAGGGTGTCGTCGGTCAACACTTCCACCCGCAGGCCGGTGACGCCCTTCAACTCGCTGGTCAGGGTGACGGTGTACACGTCGCGGTCGGGAGCCTTGCCACCGGACAACACCGACAGGTCGTCCTGCGGGGTGAGGGTGGCGCCGTCGCGGGATTTCACCGCGTCCGGCTTCAACGCCGTCCACCGATCTTTCGCCACCCCGCGGGCCTTCTCGAACGCCGCCACGTCCGCCCGCCGTTCGGCCGACAGCGGGTCGCCCATCCCGCCGCGGACGGCCGCCAACTCCGCCGCGAGCGCCACCCGCTGCTTCGCCACCGCGGGGTCGGCGTCGTACTCCCGCTCGCCCTTGTCGATGCCGGCGAACACCGCTTGCAGGGCGTAGTAGTCGGCCGCCGGGATGGGGTCGAACTTGTGGTCGTGGCAGCGGGCGCAGTGCACCGTCAGCCCGGCGAACGTGGTCATGACGGTGGTGACGATGTCGTCGCGGTCGAGCGCACGGGCCACCTGCCGGTCGAGGGCGTTCTCGTTGATGTCCCGCAGCCCGCTCTCGTCCCACGGGCCGGCGGCGAGAAAGCCCGTGGCGACGACGGCGGCGGGGGCGTCGGGCCACAGCACGTCGCCGGCGATCTGCTCCTTCACGAACCGCGCGTACGACTTGTCGGCGTTCAAACTTTTGATGAGGAAGTCGCGGTACGGCCAGGCGTTCGGGCGGAAGCGGTCCTGGTCCTGACCGTGGCTGTCGGCGTAGTGGGCCACGTCGAGCCAGTGCCGCGCCCAGCGTTCGCCGTAGCGGGGCGACGCCAGCAGCGTGTCCACTAGCTTTTCGTAGGCGTCCTTCGACGTGTCCTTCAAGAACGCGTCGAGTTCGTCGGGCGTCGGCGGCAGGCCGGTCAGGTCCACATGCAGCCGGCGGGCGAGGGTGCGGCGGTCGGCCTCGGCGGATGGCGTCAGCCCCTTCGCCAGCAGCTTGTCCAGCACGAACGCATCGACCGGGTTCCGCACCCACGCCTTGTGTTTGTCGGGCACGGTCGGCACGGCGGGCGGCTTGATCGGGCGGAACGCCCAATCGCCGGTCGGCTTGTCGGCGGCGGGCGCGAGCGTCGTGGACAGCAGGAACACGATGGCGACGATGCGGGGGCCGGGCGCGGGCATCTCGTGCAGACCGTTCGGGAGGTGACGGCGGGGCGGAACGACCACTTTCGCACTGCCGCCGCGGGCCGTCAAGAAGAACAGGGCCATTCCCAGGGTTACGCAGGCAAACGGGATGGGGCGGATGGGTAGGGTGGGTCCAGCGAGCGCCTCGCTCGCGCCGACCCACGCGGTTCACGCCGTCCGTGGGTCTCGGCTCGCTCCGCTCGCTCGCACCCACCCTACCCACACCCGAACTCTGAACCGCCCTGCGCCCGGTGAACCCATCACGGGCGTTTGACACGCTTTGGCCGTCCGGGATAGGCTGCGCGAGCGCGGCCGAATCACGTGTTCGGCCAACTCCGGTTTGCACGCCGAGTGCAGGCCGTTGTCGGAGGGACCGGCAGCTCCCCTTTCCAAGCGGCTGCTGTCGAACCATGCGCGGTGTTCCGTGGAGACAGCAATGTGAAGGTTGTGTGAATTCCACCCGCCGAGGGGCCTCCTCGTTGTCGCGGAATCCTTCGTCGGGGTAACAAGGGGGCCGGAGTCATCGCCCTGCACCCGCGGGAGGGGAAATCCGGCCCCCTTCCGCACCCGGAGAACGACCGTGACCCACCTGACTGATTCGATTCTGGCGACCGCCGTGGTCAGTCAGCCCGACGTGTTCGACTCGCACGCCGTCATCTTCGACCTGCTGACTCACCACCAGGCGGCCTACATCCTGGAGTTGCACGCGCACATCGCCGTCGCCGACCCGCTGAAGACGGTGAACGCCAAGATCGGCGCGCGGCTGCTCCACTTGCCCGGCATCGTGGCGAACGGGAAGGTGCCCAGCGTCAACGTGCGGGGTCAAGTGACGGAGAACGAGCAGTGGAGGAAGACGGCGGGCAGCGCGGGCGGAAGCGGGTCGTGAGGGCTTCCAACGTTCCGGGATCGTGTTCAGAAACCTCACCCAAGCCCCACTGCCGATCACCGCATCGGTTGTTCCGCGTCCGCCCCCCCCGCTTTCGCTTGAGTGCTTCGTCGATCGTGAGTTTTGGGGGTTGGTCGGGGTCACGAGTGAAGTGCTGAGGGCCGCCGAGATGCTCGTCGCTGCTCATCCGGTTCGCACGCTCGACGCCATCCACGTGGCCTCGGCCGAATTGTTCGCAGGTCGCTTGATGGCC
>JANNVG010000182.1:0-3746 GCA_031414395.1 Fimbriiglobus sp. | reverse complement strand
GGGGGGGTGGGGGGGGGGGGGGGGGCGGGGGTTTCCACCCCCCCACCCCCCCCCCCCCCCGCGGGGGGGCCCCCGCCGCCGGTTCACCGGAAGACGCCCATGCTCCGCCACCTGCGCTCGCACCTGCTGCTCGCCGCCCTCACCCTGGTCGTGTCGGCGGTGGCGTACCCGCTCGCCGTCCTCGCCGTCGGACAACTCGCGTTCGCGCACACGGCCGACGGCAGCATCGTTGCCGGCCCCGACGGCAAGCCCGTCGGCTCGTCGCAGCTCGCCCAGGAGTTCAAGGGCGACGAGTGGTTTCGCCCGCGGCCGTCGGCGGTCGGGTACAACGCCGCCGGCTCCGGCGGGTCGAACCTGGGGGCCAACAACCCGAAGCTCCGCGAGCGGGTGGAGGGCGACCTCGCCGCCCTGCCGACCGCCGCCGGCCCGGTCCCGGCGGATGCCGTCACGGCCAGCGGATCGGGCCTCGACCCGCACATCACCGAAGCGAACGCCCGCCTGCAACTGCCGCGGGTGGTGGCCGGGTGGGTGAAGCGGACGGGCAAGCCGGAAGCGGCGGTGCGGGCGGTGATCGAAGAAGCGCTGTCGGCCGCCGCGTTCCGCCCGCTGTTCGGCGTGGTCGGTCAGGAGCCGCTCGTGAGCGTGCTGGAACTGAACCTGCAACTGACCCGCCGACTCCACCCGTGACGGCGTGAATCGAACTCGGAATCGAACGCCGCCAAACGGGTGCCGGGCCACTGCGGCGCGAGCGAGGCGCTCGCGCCGACCCGGCTCGCCGTTACACATCCCACTTGTTCGCACACCGTCCACCGGCGACACTGAGCGGTGTTCCCTCGCCCCACGGAGGCCGGTGATGAAAACGAACGCGCTCCTGCTGGTCGTCTCGCTCGCGGTCGCGGTGTCGTCCGCCCCGCTCGCCATCGGGCAAGACCCCGCGCCGCCGGCGGACGCCACGAAGGTGCTGGTGGATCTCGAGAAGGACGTGAAGGCCATCGAGTCGAAGGCGCGGAAGGAGCTGCTGGAGCGGCACGAGAAGTCGCTGAAGCAACTGCAAGACCTGCACGACGGCTACGTCAAGGCGGCGAAGAAGGACGACGCGGCGGCCGTCGCCGGGCTGCTGAAGAAGCTGACGCAAGAGGCCGTCGTCCTCGCCCTCGGCGCCAAAGTGATCGACGACCCCGGCACGCTGACCGGCTACCGCGGTAAGGCCGACGACGTGGTCTACGTCCGCGTGACCGGGACCGACGACGGCACGGTGTGGGGGACGGGCGTGTACACCGACGACTCTAGCCTGGCCACCGCCGCCGTCCACGCCGGGCTGCTGAAGAAGGGCGAGAGCGGGATCATCAAAGTGACGATCCTGGCCGGGCAGGCGTCGTACACGGGCAGCACCGAGAACGAAGTGGCCACCGCCGAGTACGGCGAGTGGGACGGCAGTTTCAAGGTGGAAGCGGTGAAGGCCGAGAAGAAGTGAGAGGAGATGGCGAGCCGAGCGGCGTCAGCCGCCCAGGTGAGTGCTCTGCTCGCTCCGCGAGCGGTCTTCTTGGACCCGCTCGCGGAGCGAGCAGAGCACTTCCGACACCCAGGCGGCTCACGCCGCCGGTTCACCGGAACGGCCCGTTACGCCCCGCCGCCGACGAACACGCCGCTCGCGCCGTCGAGCACGTCGAAGCTCCGCAGGCGGGTGCCGGTGTTCGTGTCGAACGCCCGCAGGGTGGGGGCGCGGTTGCTGGCCGGGGCGACGAGCGCTTCCATCCGCCCGTCGCGGTCCACGTCGCCCACGCCCACCCGGATGCCGCCGGTGAAGTCCTGATCGAAGGCGAAGAAGCTGCCCAGGTCGCCCCCGTCGCGGCCGTTCAGCGTGTGCACGTGCGGGCCGCCGCCGGTGTCCGCCCCGGTGACGATGTCCGCCACCCCGTCCCCGTTCATGTCACCCACCGCCACCCACACCCCGCCGGTGAAGCCCACGCCGTAGGTGAAGAAGCTGCCCAGTGCGCCGCTGCCGGCGTACTGGCTGGTGATGCCCGAGATCAGGTCGCGGGCGAACACCCTCACGTGCGGGCCGCCGCCCGGCCCGGCGGCCGTCACCATCTCGTCGGTGCCGTCGTTGTTGAAGTCGCCCGCCGCCACGCTCACCCCGCCGCGGAAGGCCGCGTCGAAGGCGAAGTAGCTGGCCAACTCGCCCAGGTTGGCCCCGCTGAACGCCTTCACGTGCGGGCCGCCGCCCGGACCCGCCCCGGTCAGGATGTCGGCGAACCCGTCGCCGTTGATGTCCCCGGCGGCCACGTTCACCCCGCCGCGGAAGGCCGCGTCGTAGGCGAAGAAGCTGAACAGCTCGGCCCCGGTCACGCCGTCGAACACCTTCACGTGCGGGCCGCCGCCCGTGCTGGCGCCGGTGATCACGTCCGGCACGCTGTCGCGGTTCACGTCGGCCACCGCCACCGTCACCCCGCCGCCGAACCCGCCGTACGGGTTGATCACCCGCAGCAGGTTGCCGCCGAACGAGTCGTACACCTCCACGCGGGCCTCTTGACCGGCCCCGCTGCCGACCGCGAACCGCGTCTCCGGCGCCACCGCCAGCCCGGTGAAGTTGCCCGTGCCGTCGCCCACCGCCCCGACGAGCGTGGCCGCCCCGGTCGTCAGGTTGATCGTGTACAGGCCGGTGTTCACGCTCGCGCCGGCGGTGCCGTCGAAGATGGCGAACGCCGGCCCGCCGAGGGCGGCGCCGTTGGCGGCCACGTCGAACCCGACCCCGCCGGTCGGGTCGATGGCGGTGCCGAGCGGCCCGACCACGAACTGCGTGCCGGTGTTCGGGCTGACCACCTGGTTCACCGTCCCCTGCGTGTGCAGGTTGCCCGTGAGCGGGTTGATGGTGTACAGGGTCGTGCCGGTGGCCCCCAGCTTGCCGTCGAAGTTGCGGTCGTAGGCGGCGGCGTCCACCGGCCCGTTCAACACGATGTTCGCGTCGGTGCCGGCCAGTGCGCCATTGTTCGGGTTCAGCCGCAGGTTCACCCCGGCCCGGTTGATGACCCGGATGCGGTCCACGGTCGGGTTGAAGTCGAACCCGAACTGGCCGGTGGCGTCGCCGGCGGCGAGGGTGAACCCGCTGCCGACCGCGTTGGCCACCCCGGTGAGCGGGTTGACGAGCAGCAGACGGGCGGACGTGCCGGTGCCGCTGCCGCTCACGGCCAGGGCGTACAGCCCGCCGGTGCGGGGGCGGTAGTCCATGCCCACCACCCGCTCGCCGGGGGACAGGTTCTGGATGGCCACGTTCGATTCCACGTTCGTCGGGCTGACGGAGTCGAACTGCACGATGCGGCTGTCCACGGTCAGACCGTACAGGGTGGCCGGGTTCTCGCGGCGCTCCAGGTGTTCGAGGGACAATCGCGGGGAGGGACGAACGGGCATGGTGTGACCTCGGGGTGTGGGCTGGGGGCGAACGGGATGCGGGTTGAAGAAACGCCCGAATTGGGGCGGTCGGGTGTTAAGATGGAGGAAATTCAGTGCCAAACGGCCACGAACGTGCCGGAATCGTGCGACCGGCGTGCGGAACAGGCGGCGACTTGGCGTGCGAGGGCGGGTTGGGCAGCGAACACCCCGCGGGTGTGAACCGCCGTGCGCGGGGGACGGCGGGGGGGGGGGGGGGAGGCAAAAACAGGAGAGACGACCACAACAAGAGCAGGGGGAAAAAAAACCAAGCGAAACCCAAAACAACAAAAACCCCCCCCCACACCCACCCCCCCCCC
>JANNVG010000181.1:0-8661 GCA_031414395.1 Fimbriiglobus sp. | reverse complement strand
GGCGGTTGGACTCCCCCCCTTCCTCCCAGGAAGGGGGGGCCGGGGGGGGGAGGTTTGGGTAACGCCAATCTCACCCGCCGCCCCCCCAGCGCCCCGGCGAACGCCAGTTCCGGCATCCCCTCCGGCAGCGGCATCACCGCGCTCACCGTCAGCGCCGGCGGGCCGCCGACGCACACGTTCACCCGCAGCCGCTCGCCCCGCTTCACCGCCGCCGCGTGATGCACCCCGATCCCCCGATGGATCTGGTAGTGCATCCCCACTTCGCGCTCGGGGTCATACTCGTTGCCGCTGATCTGGACCCGGTACATGCCCAGGTTCGACTTCTGCCAGCCGGGGCGGTCGGGGTGTTCGGTGTACACGAGCGGCAGCGTCACAAACGCCCCGCCGTCGTTCGGCCAGCACTTCAACTGCGGCAGGTGCGAAAGTGGGATGCGGTTCGCCAGCACCGGCCCGGATCGCACACGCTTGGGCAGCGTCTTGAGCGCCTGAAAGGGCAAGTCCCAGTAGTGCCAGAACCGCTTGAGTGCCGAACCGGGGTCGGCCTTCAGTGCCACCAGCTTCTTGACCGCCGGGATGGTGTGGCGGAACAGGAACCGCGTGCGGTCGAGGGTGCCGAACAGGTTGGCCAGCATCGGGAAGCGGGTGCCGGCCGGCCGGGTGAAGAGTACCGCCGGGCCGCCGCGGGCGTACAACCGCCGTTGGATTTCCGCCATCTCCAAGTTGGGGTCGATGGGGTGATCGACGCGCACGAGGTGGCCGTGCCGTTCCAGGTCGGTCACGGCGTCGGTGAGGGTTCGGTGGATCATGCCAGGGGAACCGCGAGTGGCGGGGCGGCGGCAACCGGCGACATTCAGGGCCGGGAGTCAGTTTTCCACCCCGGCCGCAATCCGCCAACACCCGAGTGCGGTGTGGGGCGAATGTGAGTACGTCCGGGGTGAAATTGTCGGCACAGCCGGAACACGTCTTCTATACTCGCGTGCCCTCCGACGTGCTCCCTCGCGCCACTGTAGCCGGGGTCTGTGACCCCGGACCGGCCTCACAGAGGCCGGCTACAACGGACGAGGCCCTCCCCCGCCACGGCAACGGTATGCCCCGATTCCCCCGCTGGTCGGTTCCCGCTGTCGCCGCTGTCGTGGCGGTCGGCCTGCTCGCGTTCGCCGGCGTGCGCGCCACCGCGCCGTCGTCCGGGCACGACTGGCTGCTGACGGCGGCCGTCGGCGGGGCGATGGCGGTGGTCGCCGTCGGGGTGTTCGCAGGGCTGGTGTGCCGGCGGGTCACGACCCTGGGCGACGAGTTGGCCCGCCAGCGGACGGCGGCCGACGAGCGGGCGGCCGAGGCCGGGCAGAAGGCGGTGCTGCTCGATGCCATCCTGGCCCAACTGCCGGTGGGGGTGATGATCGTGCGGGCCGACGGCAGCGTGATGCACCGGAACGACCGCTTCCGGCAGATGCACGGGGCGTCGTCCGAGGCTGTGCTGGCCGACGACCCCGACGTGCGACTGAGCAGTACCCTCACCCACCGCATCCCGTTCGACCACCTGCCGCTGGTGCGGGCGCTGCGGGGCGGGGAGGCGGTGGACGGGTGGGGCGGGCGGCTGCACCCGCCGGGCGGGGAGACGGTGGACGTGATGGTGTCGGCCGTGCCCGTCCGCGGGCCGGGCGGGGAGCTGCTCGGGGCGGTGTCCGTCACGGCCGACGTGACCGCCCAGAAGGAGGCGGCGCGGCAACTGCGGCGGAGCGAGGAGAAGCTGCGGATGGCCCTCCAGGCGGCCGACACCACGGTCGTCGAGTGGGACGCCGCCACCGGCCGCGTGGCCGACCCGTCCGCCCTCGCCCGCTGGCTGGAGGTGCCCGACGGCACGCCCATTACGAACGTGGCCGACATGCTCGCCTTGGTGGACCCGGCCGACGCCGACATGATGGCCGACAAGGTGAACGCCCTCATGCGGGGTAACCCGCGGTGCGAGACGGTGTTCCGCGTGACCTCCCCGGCGGACGCCCGCACGCGGTGGGTGCTCGGCCGCAGCACCGCCGGCGAGGACGACGGGCGGCCGACCGGCACCGTCACCAGCGTGCTGGTGGACGTGACCGAGCGCTACCGCCACCTGGACCGCCTGCGGCTGCTCGAGAGCGCGGTGGTGCACGCCCGCGACGCGGTCGTCATCCTGCAAGGGCAGCCGCAGGGCGGGGGCGGGCGGAACGTGCTGTACGCCAACGCCGCCTTCTCCCGCATGACCGGGTACACGGCCGACGAGGTGACGGGGCGGAGCCTGCACTTCCTCCGCGGGCCGGACTCGGACGAGGGCACCCTGGCCGCCCTGCGGGACGCGCTCGACGGCGGGCGGGCCTTCCAGTGCGAGTTGCTCAACTACCGCAAGGGCGGCGAGCCGTTCTGGGTGGAACTGAGCGTGGTGCCGGTGCCCGACCCGACCGGCCGCTGGTCGCACTGGGTGATGATCCAGCGGGACGCGAGCGACCGCAAGGCGGTCGAGGCCGAACTGCGGGCCAGCCGGCAGATGCTGACCGACGCCCAGCAGATCGCCCACATCGGGTCGTGGGAGTTCGACCCGCACACGGGCGCGAACCGCTGGTCGGAGGAGGAGTACCGCATCTTCGGCCTGGACCCGGCCGACGGCCCGGTCAGCCAGGATCAGGTGATGGGCCTCATCCACCCGGACGACCGCCCGAGGGTGATTGCCCTGCACGCCCACCCGCACACCCCCCAGCCGGACCTGCCCACGGCCTGCGAGTTCCGCATCATCCGACCGGGCGGGGAGGTGCGGCACCTGCACGCCGTGTGGGCGGTCGAGCGGGGGGCGAGCGGCACCCTGCTCCGGGTGAACGGGGTGACGCACGACATCACCGAGCGGAAGCAGACGCAGGAGCAGTTGATTCAGGCGCAGAAGATGGAGCTGATCGGGCAGATGGCCGGCGGCATCGCGCACGACTTCAACAACATGCTCACCGGGCTGATCGGCCACCTGGAACTCATCCGCCTGCCGGCCGGCGACCCGAACCGGCGGCTGCTGGACACCGTCCAGATGGCCGCCCAGCGGGCGACCAAGATGAGCAAGAACCTGCTCGGCCTGGCACGCAAGAGCGAACTGCGGCGGTCGGCCGTCTCCCTCGGCCCGGTGATCGGCGAGGTGGCCGAGCTGGTCGGCCGCACGTGCGACCCGCGAATCGAGTTGAGCACCTCCGTCCGCACCGCCGCCCCCGTCGAGGCCGACCCCACCTTCCTGCACCAGGTGCTGCTGAATTTGTGCCTGAACGCCTGCGACGCCATGCCGCACGGCGGGCGGCTCGGCGTGGGCGTGGACGACTACGAATTCCCGCCCGAGTCCACCCCGCCCGGCCGCGGCCGGCGGTGGGTGCGGGTGCGGGTGGAAGACACCGGCATGGGCATGACGGCCGACGTGCGGGCGAAGATCTTCGAGCCGTTCTACACCACCAAGGAGGTGGGCAAGGGCACCGGCCTGGGGCTGGCGATGGTGCAGAGCATCATCGAGCAGCACAAGGGGTGGGTGGAGTGCGAATCCGAAGTCGGCCGCGGCACGCGGTTCGACGTGTTCCTGCCCCGCGGCGAGGTGTCACTCGACCCGCCGTCCGAACTGCGGCCGGCCGACCCCCGCCCGGCTGACACCACCCCCATGCCGACCGACGGGCGGGTGCGGACGGTGCTGGTCGTGGACGACGAGCCTATGATCCGCGACCTGGCCCGTGCGGTCCTTGAGACGTCCGGCTACCGGGTGCTCGAAGCGCACGACGGTGAGCACGCGGTGGAGGTGTTCCGCGACCACAAGGCGGACATCGACCTGGTGGTGCTGGACCTGACCATGCCGCGGATGTCCGGCCGCGACACCTTCCGCGCGCTCGTCGAGTTGCAGCCGTCCGCCCGCGTCATGTTTTCGAGTGGGTACTCGGCCGACGACCTGTCCGACACCACCGGCGTCATTGGCATGTTGCCCAAGCCGTACCGCCCGACGGAGCTGTTGAGCGCCGTCGGCAAGGCGCTGGCGTGAGTCGGTGCCGCCTGCCGGGCGGTATCTGTTGTTCTCAGTTTGTCGAAATCCGCGGTGCGAGACGAACAGTTCCCGCCCCAACGGGGCGGCTTCTGTCAGCCCAGGTCGGAGCGGGCGGCGCGAGCGAAGGGCTGGGGGGCATAGCACCAACCCCCACCGCCCTGACGGGGCGGGTACACCTTCTGAAGCCGCCCCTTCAGGGCGGTTCGGTACCCCCCGCCATGTTCCCAGGCCTTCGCTCGCAGGAGGTTTGGGGGCGTTGCCCTCCCAACTCCTGCTCGCTTCGACCTGGGCTGACAGAACCCGGCCTTTCAGGCCGAAGCAGGATCTCGACAAGCCCCTCTACTCCTTGCCCAGCAACAGATCGACGACCCAACAGCCGCGGACGTGCGGGCCGTCGCCCCGGCAGTGGGACAGGATGTCGGCGTGGTCGCACCCGGCTTCTTCCAGCGCATCGGCCAGAATGGGCATCCGGTCGAACGCACGCTCGGCGTAGATGGAGTTGGCGAGTGCGACGACGGTTTCGGTGAGCCAACGCGGGTCGAGAGTCACCGGCGTCGCAGGGGATAGCCCGAACGTCTCGCGGATCAGTGCCGGCGCGACGGCCACCAACTCGGGATCGTGGCGAAGCGCCCCAAGTCGGCCGAGCAGGAATGGGCGGTGCAGGTGGGCGGATTCGGCCGCCAAATGGAACCGCCACTCGATTCGTGACAGCCCATCCCGATTCACCATCCGGCGAAAGTGGTGTTGATGCTGATAACTGGCCAGCGCGTCATACGCCATCGAGTGCGCCCGCCCGAGCGTTGCGTCGTCTTCCAACCCGTCGGCGTAACGCTCGGCCAACTCGACCGCCTGCCGACTTCGTTCGTGAGTGAAGCTCTCCCACACGGCCCGACAACAGGCGCACGCGAACAGGCGGAGTTTCCGGTCACTCGCCTTGCCCTTCAGGTACTCCAACATCGTCGTCGGGTCGGTCGCGGTCAGCCACTCGGTTTCGGTCATCGCGAACCTCCTGAACGCCAGTCAGCCGGGAGCGCGGGGGGGCCCCCCCCGGGGGGGTGCGGGCGGGACGCCCCCGCGCCCCGGCGGGCGCGGGCCCCACCAGAGCAGCCCTGCACCGATCACTGCCGCGGCGAATGAGCCGAGCAGGATGCCCGTCTTGGCGTCGGCCAGCAGTCGTTTCTCGTCGCCGAACGCAAGCTCGCCGATGAACAGCGACATCGTGAACCCGATGCCGCCGAGGAACCCCGCCGCCAGCATCATCCGCCAGTTCACGCCGGTCGGCAGCGTCGCCAGTTTCAGCGTCACCGCCAGCCACGCGAACAGAACGATGCCCACCGGCTTGCCCACCAGCAACCCCGCCGCCACCGCCAAACTCACCGGCTCGCCGACCGCCGCGGGTGTGATCGCCACCCCCGCGTTCGCCAGCGCGAACACCGGCATGATGACGAACCCGACCCACGGGTGCAGGTGGTCTTCCAGCCGTTGCAGCGGGGCCACGGATTCCCGCGCCGCGTACCGCAGCAAGGTCACGTCGGCCGGCGTCAGGTCTTCGCCGTCGCCCTTCTCTTGCATCCGCCCGGTCACGTCGTCGAGGGCCAGCCGCAGGGTGTCGCGGCTGAACCACGCGCGGTACGGTGTGAGCAGCCCGAGCAGCACCCCGGCGATGGTCGGGTGAACCTTCGACTCGTACATGGCCCACCACGCCACCGCCCCGACCAGCAGGTAAGCGGCCACCGCCCGCACGCCGAGTTGGTTCAGCAGCACGCACGTCGCCAGCATCGCCGCCGCCAGCCCGAGCCAGCCGAGGTTCACGTGCTCGGTGTACGCCACCGCGATCACCACCACCGCCCCCATGTCGTCGGCAATGGCCAGCGACAGCAGGAAAATCTTCAGGCCGAGTGGCACCCGCTTGCCGAACGCCGCCATCACCCCCACCACGAACGCGATGTCGGTGGCCATCGGGATACCCCACCCGCGACCCGCCGCCCCGGTGTGCCCGAACAGCATGTACGCCCCCGCCGGCACCAGCATCCCGCCGACGGCGGCCACCACCGGCAGCGCCGCCTGCCTCACCGTCCGCAGCTCGCCCGTCATCATCTCCCGCTTGATCTCCAGCCCGACGACGAAGAAGAAGACCGTCATCAGCCCGTCGTTCACCCAGAAGTGCAGCGGCTTCACGAAGTGCCAGTCGCCGACGCTCGGGCCGAGTTCGAACTCCCAGAAGTCGTGAAACGGGCCTGCCAGTGCGGGGATGTTGGCGACCACGAGCGCGACGACGGAGCAGACGAGCAGCACGCCCCCGCTCGCCGCTTCGATCTGAAGGAACCGCCGCACGGGTGCGAACACGCGGTCGAACGGGGCGGGGCGGAGTTGTCGCGGGTCGGGCTTGGGTGCGGCCATAGGGAGGAGGTTGTACGGCGGCGGGCGGGGCGGGAAAGGCGAGGGTCTTCGCCGCGACCTCTGGGAGCGGTTCCCGTCGTCCGCTCCCAGAGGTCGCGGCGAACAGTCGGCCCGCGGCGGTCTTGCCGTTCCTCGCGTTACTGCACAATGAACGACAGCAGGCCGACGCCTGCATTTTCCCGCCCCCGCGTGTGAAGGATTGATGATGAAACCGCGAACACTTCTGGCGGCCGCGCTGGTGGCCGCGACCACCGCCCTCGCCCAGCCGCCTGGCGGCGGATTCCCCGGCGGTCAACCGGGCGGTCCCGGTGGCGGCGGGTTCGGCGGCCCGATGGGCGGCTCGGAGCGGGCGCTCGTCAAGGACTTCGACAAGAACAAAGACGGCTGGCTGAACGCCGAGGAGCGGAAGCCGGCCCGCGACGAAGCGAAGAAGGGCGCCCGCGGGGGCGGGTTCGGTGGCGGGCGGCCGGGCGGCGGAGGCCCCGGCGGGTTCGGCGGCGGTGGTGGTGGTGGTGGCAAGCCCGGCCCGAAGGTGAGCGTGTCCGACGCCAAGACGTACCCGGACGCCAAGTTCTACGACCCGACTGTCGTCCGCACCCTGTTCTTCGAATTCGAGAACGCGGACTGGGAAGCCGAGATGCAAGACTTCCACGGCACCGACGTGGACGTGCCGGCCAAGCTGACGGTGGACGGCAAGGAGTACAAGAGCGTCGGCGTCCACTTCCGCGGGATGAGCAGCTACATGGGCGTGGGGGCCGGGTCGAAGCGGTCGCTGAACGTGAGCGTCGACATGGCCGATAAGAAACAGGCCCTCCGCGGGTACGAGACGCTCAACCTGCTGAACGCGCACGAGGACGCCTCCTTCCTGAACACCGTCCTGTACTCGCACATCGCCAACCAGTTCACGCCGGCGCCGAAGGCCAACTTGGTGAAGGTGGTCATCAACGGCGAGAGCTGGGGGGTGTACACGAGCGTGCAGCAGTTCGACAAGACCTTCCTGAAGGAGAACTACAAGACGAGCAAGGGCACGCGGTGGAAAGTGTCGGGCAGCCCGAACGGGCAGGGCGGGCTGGAATACCTGGGCGACAAGATCGACGACTACAAGCGGCGGTACGAGATGAAGACGGGCGACGGCACCGACGAGAAGGCGTGGAAGGCGCTCGTCCACTTCTGCAAGGTGCTGAACACCACCCCGGCCGACAAGCTGGAGGAGTCGCTCAAGCCGATCTGCGACCTCGACGGCCTGCTCTGGTTCCTGGCGCTGGACGTGTCACTCATCAACTGCGACGGGTACTGGATCCGCAGTAGCGACTTCTGCATCTACCTGGACGACAAGGACAAGTTCCACTTCGTCCCGCACGACATGAACGAGGCGTTCCGCCAGCCGATGGGGCCGGGCATGGGCGGCGGCGGTCGCGGGCCGGGCGGCGGGTTCGCCTTCGCCCCGCCGGGCACCCTCCTGCCGGGGCCGATGCAAGACGAACTGAAGCTGACCGCCGACCAGAAGAAAGCCCTGGAGAAGATCCAGAAGGACACGGAGGAGAAGCTGCTGGCGCTGATGAACGACGACCAGAAGAAGCAGTGGAAGGAGATGAAGGACCGCTTCCCCGGTCCCGGCGGGCCGGGCGGCGGCGGTGGGTTTCCCGGTGGCTTCCCCGGCGGTCTGGGTGGAGGGCCGGGTGGTGGTGGCGTGGGGCAAGTCCGTGGGGTCGAACTCGACCCGCTCGTCGGGCTGACCGACGCCCGCAAGCCGCTGCGGAGCAAGGTGCTGGCCGCGCCCGCGCTGAAGGACAAGTACCTGGCGAACGTCCGCACCATCGCGGACAAATCGCTCGACTGGAAGACGCTCGGGCCGGTGGTGAAGCAGTACCGCACGCTGATCGAGAAGGACGTGGAAGCCGACACGCGGAAGCTGGAGTCGTTCGACGCCTTCAAGCGGGCGACGGCCGACGAGGCGAGCGACGCGACCGCCGGCCGCGGGGCGATGCCCCTGCGGGCGTTCGCCGACCAGCGGCGGAAGTACCTGCTGGACGTGACCGCGGCGAAGAAGTGAGCCGCACCGCCACCCACCAGGAGCCGCCGGGTTGACCCCGGCCGGCACGGTCACGTCCGCCTTGGTGATGTTCGTGACGGTGAACTTAAACGTGCCGTCGCCGGACCTGTCGTTCTTGGACCTCTGCGGGTTCTTGGCCGGCACCCGCTCGACGCCGACGAGGGTGGCGTCGGCCGCCACGGCG
>JANNVG010000180.1:0-1949 GCA_031414395.1 Fimbriiglobus sp. | reverse complement strand
CTTGAACACCCGCTCCCTGGCGGTCGCGGCTCGTCGTCGTCACCGGCCTACCCCTTCTTGCCGTATTTCGTCTCGGGCACCTCGGGCGAGTCCGGGTCGAACCACGACGACTCGTAGGTGATCTGCTGCCGCTTGTCCATCGCCATGTTCGCGGTGAGCGCCAGAATCGCGTCGGCCATCGCCACTTCGCCGTGACAGCGGGGCAGCATGTCGGCGTGCTTCATCTTGCCGTCCGCGTTCTTCTCGTAACTCACCGGCTGCTTCGCCTCCTGCCACCGCCGCACGCAGTAGGCGAAGTGCTCCATCTCCTGACGGTAGCCGCGGATGTCGGTGTCCCACGCCGGGCCGCCCGGCCCTTTGGTGATGCTCGGCCCGCCCGCCCCGCCCCACGTGCTGGCCGCCTCCATCACCGGCTTCTTGCCGTCGGCCGCCGTCACCTTCACGCTCGTGTCCTTGCCGCCGCTGCCCGTCTTGCCCGGCTCCATCTCCTTGAACAGGTAGGCGCTCGCCTCCTTCTCCACGATGAGCGTGCCGCGGCTGCCCATCAGGCACTCGCCGTAGTCCTCGAAGCCGTTCGTGTTGAACGACGAGTAGGTGACGACCACGATGTCGTTCGGGTTGGTCTGCGGGTGGTAGTTCTTGCCGGGGAACTCGTAGGTCATGAACACGCCGTCTTCGCTCTCGCGGGCGTTCGGTCCGGTCGGCTTCGCCTGTCGCGAGTCGCCGTAGAAGTACTGCCCGCCCACGCCGGTCACGCGGAGCGGGTGGACCTTGCCCAGGAAGATGCTGCTGGCGTCCAGTTGGTGGCTGCCCAGTTCGGCCATCAGCCCGCCGCCGGTGCGGTCGAAGCACCGCCACCGCACCAGCTCTTCCAGGTTCTTGTACCCGAGCGCCTTCACCTTGTCGTCGCTCAGCACGTCGGCGTCGATCTTGTAAATGGGCGGGTACCAGCCGTCGCGGAGTTCGGGCAGCCTGAACTTGGCCGGGTCGGCGATGGCCTTCGCCCCCGTCACCTTCTTGGCGGCGTCGGCGTCGAACGGCCACGAGTTGTTCCGGTGCCACAGGGCGCGGATGTGCTTGACGTCACCGAGGATACCGTCGTTCACCAGTTCGGCGGCGTGGGCGTACAGCAGGCTGTAGTGCCGCTGGTGGCCGATGCTCAGGAGCACGCCGTTCTTCTTGGCCGCTGCGATCATCTCCTTGCACTGCCCGATGGTGCGGGCCATCAGCTTCTCGCACAGCACGTGCAGGCCGGCCTCCATGCACTTGACGGCGATGTCGCGGTGAGTGAACAGCGGGGTGGCGATGACGACCGCGTCGAACTCCACCTCCTTGTCCGCCCGCGCCTTCAGCAGGGCGTCCACGCCGTCGTAGCTCTTGATCGCCTTCGCGTCCTTGCCGTAGATCTTGTTCAGCCCCTTCCGCGGGCCGGTCGGCTCGCCGTCGAAAATCCGCTGCTGGTTGTACGGCCGCACGTCGCACACCGCCACGAACTGGTTGTACGCCGGGTTGTGCTCGCCGATGAGCACCCCGCCCTCGTCGCCGGTGCCGATGATGGCCGTGCGGACGGGCTTGTTGCCGCCCTTCCACTGGTCGTACCCGAAGTACACGGCGGCGGACACCGGGATGATGGCGGCGCCGGCGGCGGCGGCCTTCAGGAAGGTGCGGCGGTCGGGGTCCTTCTGCCCCGCGGCCAGTTCGGCGCGCGCGTTGTTGAAGTTGCGATGGCCGATCGCCTTTTCTTCGTCGGAGAGTTTGGTGGACACGGTGAACTCCTGGGAGAAGTAGCAAGTAGCAAGTGTCAAGGAGCAAGGAAGTAGCAGGAAGGAAGGCGAAGCAAGTTGTGGTGTCTTGTCTTCACTTGCTCCGTGCTACTTGCCACTTGCTACTTCCGAAGGTTTCTTCTTACCCGTCAGCTTGTGCCAGCCGAAGTCGATGAGCGCGTCCAG
>JANNVG010000179.1:0-7163 GCA_031414395.1 Fimbriiglobus sp. | reverse complement strand
GGTAGTCGCGGGTGCCGTGGCCGCCGTCGGCCATGTACGACGTGTACAGCAGCAGCGTGTTGTCGAGCAGCGAACTGCCGCCCTCGTCGATGCCCTTCATCGCCCGCACCGTCTCGGCGAACAGCTTCGTGTACCAGGCGTGGATCTGCCGCAGCGCCTCGCGCGAGATCGGGTCGGCGTCCTCGACGCGTCCGGCGTTGCCCTGGTGTTCGAGCGTGTGGCAGTGCGTCTCGTAGCCGACGGTGACGACGCCGGGGAACAGCGCCTCGTCGCTGCCGCAGGCGAAGGTGCAGACGCGCGTGGTGTCCGTCTGGAAGGCCAGCACCATCAGGTCGCACATGATGCGGATGTGGTCGGTCACCTCTTTCGGGGTGCCGTCCGGCCGCTTCATGTCGGTCTTCGGCTTCGGCTTGTCGCCCTCGCTCATGGCGCGGGCGATGCGGGTTTCCACCTCGCGCACGCTGGTCAGGTACTCGTCCATCTTGCGGGCGTCGGCCTGGGCCAGCGTCTTGTTCAACTGCTTGGCGTCGTCCATCACGAAGTCGAGCACGCTCTTGTTGTAGGCGTCGCGCTTGGCGCGAGTGGCCGACTCCTCCTTACCGCCGTCGCCAAACAGGCGGTCGAACACCGCCTTCGGGTCGGTCTCCTTCGCGTTCGGGTTGCTCTCGCCCCGCCAGCTCAGGTTGGAGGAGTACGCGCAGCTGTACCCGCTGTCGCAGTTGCCGGCCTGTTGGCCGCGCTCGATGCCCAGTTCCAGCGAGGCGAAGCGGGTCTTGTCGCCGATGGTGCCGGCGATGTGCTGGTCGGCCGACACGCCCGAGCGGATGTCCGCCCCGTGCGTCTTGCGGGCCTGCTTGCCCGTCAGGAAGGCGCTCATGGCGCGGGCGTGGTCGCCGGGGCCGTCGCCGTTCGCGCGGGCCTTGTCCAGGGCCAAGCCGTGGATGACGTTCAGCTTGTCCTTGAACGGCTCCAGCGAGGCGATGATGTCGGGCAGTTTGCTGCCCAGCTTGCCCTCGGCCGTCGGGAAGAAGTCGGGCAAATGCACGCCGTTCGGCACATACACGAAGGCGGCCCGCTTGATCGCGGCGGCCTTCACGGGCGCGGCGGGCGCCGCCAGTGCGAGCGACTCCAGGAACGGCAGGGCCACCACTGTGCCCAGGCCTTTCAGCAGAGTGCGGCGGTCCACGCGGGTCATGTCAGTCGCTCCGGGAAAGATGTTGTGGTCGTGGCGAGCGGCGGGCGTCAGCCCGCTGATTCACTCGCTCCTCTGAATCAGCGGGCTGACACCCGCCGCTCGCCTCAATCCGTTCGCTTCGCGTTCCGCTGTTGGAACGGTTCGCCCTGCACGACGGCCATCATCAGGGCGGAGAATCGGTCGCCGCCGGCCTTCAACTTCACCACCAGGTCGTCGAGGGTGCATTTGTCGAAGTATTCTAGCCCACGGCCGAGGGCGAAGGTGAGCAACTTCTCGGCGATGCACCGCCGGAACTTGTCGCTCTGCCCCATCAGGATCTTCCGCAGTTCGGACGGGCCGTCGAACTTCTGGTCGCCGGGGAGTACCCCGCTGGCGTCGATTTTGTTTTTGCCGTCTTCGGTCCGCCACGCGCCGATGGCGTCGAAGTTCTCCAGCCCGAAGCCGATGGCGTCCATCTTGGTGTGGCAGTTGGCACACGCGGGGCTGGCCCGGTGCTGCTCCATTTGCTGTCGCAGCGTCCCCGTCAGCGCCGTCTTTTCCAGTTCGGGCACGTTCGGCGGGGCGGGCGGGGGCGGGCTGGCGAGCAGGTTTTCGAGCACCCACTTGCCCCGCTTCACCGGGCTGGTGCGGGTCGGGTTGCTCGTCACCGTCAGCACGCTGGCGTGGGTCAGCACCCCGCCGCGCTTGCCGTCGGTGTGCTTCACCTCGCGGAACTTGTCGCCGAACACGCCCCGCACGCCGTAGTGCTTGGCCAGCCGCTCATCCAGGAACGTGTAGTCGCTGTCCAGGAACTCCATCACGCTGCGGTCGTTCTTCACGATGTGGGCGAAGAACTCTTCCGTCTCGCGGACCATGCTGCCCTTCAGCTTGTCGTCGAAGGTGGGGAACTGTTTCGGGTCGGGCGACACCCCCCACACGCTGCGGAGCATCAGCCACTGGCCGGCGAAATCCGACGTGAGCGACTGGGCCTTCCAGTCGGCCAGCATCCGCTTCACCTGGGCTTCGAGCACCTTCGGGTTGCGCAGTTCGCCCTTGTCGGCGACGACCATCAGTTCGTCGTCCGGCGTGCTGCTCCACAGGAAGTAGCTCAAGCGGGTGGCCAGTTCGTGGTCGTTCAGGGTGCGGGTGGTGGCCGGCGGCTTGGGGTCGTCTTCGACGCGGAAGAGGAAGTGGGGCGAACACAGCACCGCCTTCATCGGCAGTTTGAGGGCGTCCTCGAACTTGTCGCCCTTGCCGTCGGCGATGTCGAACAGCTTCATCAGCCGGTCGGTCTCTTCCTTCTTCACCGGCCGGCGGTACGCCTTGCGGGTGAACGCGGAAATGACCTTCTCGGCGGCGGCCTTCTTGTCCTTCGGTGCGTCCTTCGCCACGTCGCCCAGGATGAGCGTGCGGGATTTGGTCTGCGGCTGGTCGATCTTGCCGAGCGGCCCTTCCAGTTCGAGGAACTCCACGCCGAGCGTCCGCTTCACCTCTTTGTCGGTGAACGGGTTGGCGAACGCCACTGCCACTCGCTTCTCGCCGGCCGCGAACTTGCCCTTGAATTCGATGACGGTCGGCTTGTCTTCGGCCGCGGTCACGTCGAAGGTCTGCAGGTCTTTGCCGTCCACCCGCAGGACCGCCTTCGGCGCGTCGTCGCCCGTCTTGATGGCCCACACCTTCGCCCGCACGGCGTACTCGCCGTCGAGCGGGAAGTTGAGTTTGTCCATGTACGCGGAGGACGTTTCGGCCGTCAGCGTGATGCGGTTCTTGCCGGCGTCGTTCGTCTTCGACCCGCGGGGGAAGGCGAGCAGGTTCTGGCGGCCGTAGGTGTTCTTGCCGCCGACGACGGGCGGGAGCGGGCGGAGGGCCGTTTCGAGCACCTTGTCGGCCGCGGCCATGTACTTCTCGACGAGGATCGGCTGCACGCTCAGCACGTCGCCGATGTTGTCGAACCCGTACCCCACGTCGTCCGATGGGAAGTCGTCGGCCGGGCGGAAGGTGTCCACCCCGCACAGGTCGCGGACGGTGTTGTTGTACTCGGCCCGGTTTAGCCGCCGCATGGTCACGCGGCCGGCGTCCTTCGGCCCGACGCAACTCACCTTCAACAGCGTGCCGCCCAGGTACGCGGCCACGGCCAGCTTCTCGTCTTTGCTCGGCTGCTTCTTGCGGGCCTTCGGCGGCATGGAGCCGTCGAGCAGCACCCGCTCGACCATCTCCCACGTCTTGCGGTCCTTCTTGGCGTGGGCGGCCGTCTCGATCCCTTCGAGTGACACGCCGCCGGCGTTGTCGTTGGTGTTGTGGCAGCCGTAGCAGTGGTTGTCGAGGAAGGGCACCACCACCATGCCGAACTCGTCCGGCGTGGCGGGGGTCACGGGCTTGGGCGGCTGGGCGGCGACGGGCGTGGGCGACTGGTGGGCGACGGCGACCGCGAACACGGCGGCCACGACAGTGGCGATCCAGGCGACCGGACGACGCAGGGACATCAAGCCTTTCCTCGGCGTGAAGTTCGGGGCACGGCCGAAAACCGTTCCCGGTTCGGCGTGAGCGGGCGGGCGAGGGTTCCGGGAATGACCGGACACGGCCGGCGTCGGGCGACCGGCTCTCGGACACTCAGTCTAGCTCAGACGGCGGAGCGGGGACAGCGGAATCGGACCGCAACACTCATCGGACGTTCATGTTCGGCGGGGGTGTGCCGACGCGGCCGGGCCGTCGCGTGGGCCGCCGCCGACGGCAGCATGAGCGGGTTGCTCGACACGTGGGACGCGGGGTGACGGGCGATGCGACAGGGTGGGACATATTCCGGGCCGGCGGCGGCAGCATCCCGCACCCGCCGGCGGTTGCACCCGGCGGAAGGAGTGTTCACGGGTGTGACACTCACCCGGCGTCCGGCTCACCCCCCCGGTCGTCACGCGCCGCTCGTACTGGCGGAGGTCGCCCACCTTGTACCGGAGTCGCCTGGGCGAACGGGTGACGGGGATGCGTCACGCTCGACCCTCGGCATCTTCACGGTCATGGTGTCACCTCGGGGGCGGTGGTTCACCGGATGAGGTAGGCAACGGGATGGGCGAACGGCCAGCGATGCCCGCGCGGCCGGTGCGTCCGCTCGTTCGACACTTCACCGACACTTCTCCGGTGGGGTGAGTTGGAACCCTCGAATCCGTGGGCGTTCGGGGGAAGTGTCGGGGAGTGCCGAGCGTCGGGTGAGGGGTGAAGTGAGTTTCAGCCCGTGGCACTGGTGGCCGGGGCGAGGAGCAGTTCCGCCAGCCGCTCCCGCTGCTCGGTGCTGAGGGACGCCAGGAATGTGGCCAGTGGGTCGACTGCACCGGAATCTGCACCGGGCAAAGTGCGAGAGGTGGCGGGTGGGCTGGAATTCATGCCCTTCCCGCCCACCCCTTCGAGTCCGTCCGGGATTACTCGCTCACTTCGCGGCCCGCACCATCGGCGTCTTCTCGACGTTGCCGGCGGCGTCTTCGGCCACCGCCTTCACCTCGGTCGCCGCATCCAGTGTGACCTCCCACTCGGCGAAGTTGGCGGCCGTCGAAGTCGCCTCCTTCCCGTTTACCGTGACCCGCTTCACCGCCCCGTTGTCGATGGTGCCGCCGCGGACCACCAGCTTGCCGTCCTTCTTCAGCACGCGGGTGATGACTGTGGCCGGCGGCAGGTCGTCGGCCGGCTGCGGGAACTTGGGGAAGGCCACGCCCTTCACCTCGGCCGCGCGCGACTCGTTGCCGGTCAGCGGCTTCTCAGCGCGGAACGTGTCCGGGGCCGCCTTGTACTCGCCCGATTTGGTGCTCACCACCAGCGCCGTCCGCCCCTCGCCGAACCAGTCGTGGAAGTACACCGACACGCCCGTCTCGGACTTCGGAGTCGGCCGCGGGCCACCGCCCAGGTTCGCCACCGCCTTCTCCTTGCTCCCGTCGCTCCAGTTCAGCGTCTTCACGTTCCGCAGGTGCGTGACCGCCTTGCCGGTCGGGTTGTCGTCCGAGATCTGCACCAGCGGCATCCCCCCGGAGCGGCAGCCGTCGAAGGTGAGGCCGTCGATCGCCAGCACGCCGTGCTGCACGCTCAGGTCGTCGTGCCCGCGGTTGAACGGCTCGGTGTGCGTCTGGCTGATGAGCACGTCCTTGTAGAAGTGGTTGTCGAAGTGCGGGTGGTACACCCCGTAGGCCACCTTGTGGATGTGCAAGTTCTCCACCACCAGGTTCGGCACCTGCGGGCGGAAGCCGTAATGCACGTCCCAGATCTTCAGGTTCTTCACCACGAACGGGTGCTTGGCGTCCGGGCCGACGCGGCTCACCCCTTCGCCCAGGTTCACCCCGTACAAGCCGTGGCTGCTGTGGACTTCGTTGTCCTCGAACCGCACGAACGGCAGCGTCCGCGGGTCGGTGTCCTTGCGGGTGCCGTCCGGCTGGCGGATGGGGAAGTTGAGTTTGAGCGAACTGCTCGGCGTGGCCTCGTACCGGAAGCCGTAGTTGCCGCACTCGGCGGCCACGTTGCGGGTGAAGCTGTTCAGGCTGCACGTCCACCAGAAGCCGGCCCCCTCGTTGCCGTCGAACGGCAGCGCCTGCTTGGGCAGCGGCTTGCCCTTGGTCGCGCCCACCGCCAGGTTGCGGTCGATGGCGTTGTACGTCTCGGTGCCGTCTTCCAGGAAGAAGCCGTGCCCGACGCTCTTGTAGCCCACGTTGTCCCGCACCACCAGGTAGTCGGTGCCGTGGACCGTGACCCAGCGGTTGTGGCTGTCCCAGACGGAGCAGCCGACCACGCACGACCCTCGCATGGTGTCGCGGCACAGGTGGAAGTGGATGGCGTACTTGCCGAGCACGGCCTTCTTGCCCAGGTGCCGGAACTCGGCGTAGGTGAGCGACCCGGCCGAGTGCTTGTGGTACATGGTGTGCCCGCGGACGCCGGCCGGGTCGGCGCTCTCCACCACCACGTTGCGGGTCAGGTTCGCCACCTCCGCCCGATACTCGCCGTCGCCCAGGTGGGCCATGGTCAGTGGCTGGTCGAGCGTCAGCTTCGTGCCGTCGATGGCCTTCACCACCCGCTCTTCGACGGCCGATTCGGTCTTACTGTCGCCGTGCGTGTTGGTGCCGGTGACGATGACGCGGTCGCCCACTTTCCACCCCGTCACCGCCTCGGCCAGTGACACCGCGGTGTCACCGGCTTTCGCATTCGCACCCAACTTCACCCACGTGCGGCTCATCGGTGCGCCGTGCAGGTCCATTCGCCCGCCGCAGCACACGACGGCCGGGCATGTCTCCTTGCTCATGCCTTCGATGTGGTGCAGGCGGATGGTCGCGGTCTTGCCGGCGGCCACCGGCGCGTCCATTGTGCCCACGATCAGTGCGGGTAACGGTTTCCCGTCCTCGGGTTTCATCGCGTGCCCGTCGCAGTCGAACCCTTCTTCCGAGTACGCCTCGCCCGGCTGAATCTTCAGCAGGCCGACGTTCAGCACGGTGTCGGTGTCGGTGGCGAACGCCAGCGTGCCGGCCACGTTCACCCCGCGGACGACAGCGTCCGACTTCACGTCGTAGGTGATCGTGTGGCCGGTGCGGATCAACACACGGTCGCCGGCTCCGGGGACAGCGTTCCCTTGCCACGTCTCTTTGACCGACCACGGCCCGCTCTTGGCGGACTTGATGACCGGCGGGTCGGCGGCGAAGACTCCGGTCGTGAGCACGGCGAAGGACACGAGGAGAGCGGGGAGGCGCACGGGCAGCTCCGGGAGAGGGGGGAAGGGTGTCGCGGGGGTGGGAGTGACCGCGACGGCGGGAGTGGGAGGGAGTATACACACGGCAGTCCGCGCACGCGAGCGTTACGAGTCACTTCACCCCCGCCCGCCGTCCGGCATGGTGTGCCACTGGAAGTCGGCGGAGAGTACCCCCCACCCGGACGGCTTCGCCGTCCGACCTCCCCCGCCCGGGGGGCGGGGGGGGGTGTTGGCTCCCCCCCCCGCGCCCCCCCCGCGCCGGACCCCCCCCACCCCCCC
>JANNVG010000178.1:0-1934 GCA_031414395.1 Fimbriiglobus sp. | reverse complement strand
GCGTTGGTCTCCCACGATCTCTTCCACGAGCGGCTGCTCTAGCAGCCGTAGAAGCGCTCCACCGTGGACGACGCCATCCGCAACGGGTACGACCGGGCGCTGCCCACCATCATCGACACCCACCTGACGAGCATCTTCACCGCCATCGTCCTGTACACGTTCGGGAACGCCGAGCTGAAGGGGTTCAGCGTGGCCCTTACCGTCGGCCTGATCATCAGCCTGTTCACCTCCCTGTTCATCACCCGCCTGATGTTCGACTTCTGGATGCACAAGAAGTGGCTGACGCAGCTGAAGATGCTCAAGCTGTTCGCCCGCCCGAAGTTCAACTTCATGAAGATCCGCAACCAGATGTTCGCCCTGACGGCGTTCCTGACGGTGGCCGGGCTGGCCCTCTTCCTGGCCCGCGGCGAGCGGGCGCTGAGCATCCACTTCACCGGCGGGACGGAGTACGGCGGGCAACTGAGCGAGGGCAAGGAGAAGAGCCTGTCCGACCTCACCCGCCTGCTGAGCGAGGAGAGTCAGGCGACGCAACTGGCGGTGACGGACGTGGCCCGCAACACCCAGGCGGCCAAGGCGTTCATGTACGACGTGACGTACGCCGACGGCCGCACCACGCAAGTGCTGCTCACCCAACCGCCGAAGGGGGCGACCGAGGCCGAGCAGTTGGCCGGCCTGAAAGCGCGGCTGTCCCGCCTGGCCGAATTCTCCGTCGGCACGTCCGCCGGCCGCGACCAGGGGGCACTGCCGCCGGGCAAGTTCCGCGCGTTCACCGTCAGCACCACCGAGAAGGAGAAGGAGATCGTTCAGGTGGCCCTCGACCGCCTGCTCCGCGACGGCGGCACCCCGCTGCTGGCGTCGGCGCAGGCCAAGGCGTTCGCCGTCACCGGCTCGACCGTGAACGTCACGTTCGAGCGGACGGACGGCACCCCGCTCGACGGGGCGAAGGGGGAGGGCGTGTCGCCGGGGTACTTCCGCGACTTCGTGGTGCGGGCGATCAAGACCGGCACCCTGCCGGACGAGGCGGACGACGTGACCGTGACCGGCGTGCCGTCCGCCGACCCGGCGGCGGCCGCCGCCGAAGACAAGGCCAAGCGGTACACCACCCTGAGCGTCGACTTCTCCCGGATGCCGTCCGTCGAGAGCCAGTTCGGCAACCCGGCCAAGGCGGAACAGGCCAAGGGGTTCGTCGGCGAGATGCTCGGCAAGGCGGTGGACTCGTTCAAGAGCCGGCCGGTGCCCCAGAAGTTGTCCACGGTCGGCGCGGGCATGTCGGAGAAGGCCCGCGACGACGCCTTCAAGGCCATCCTGTTCTCGTGGGTGGTCATCCTGGTCTACCTGTGGTTCCGGTTCGGCAGCTGGCAGTTCGGCCTGGCGGCCGTCCTCTGCCTGATCCACGACCTGTGCTTCACCCTCGGGTGCATCGCCGCCTGCCACTACCTGCACGACACCACGTTCGGCCGGCTGCTCGGCCTGTCCGACTTCAAACTGGACATGACGTCGGTGGCCGCCCTGCTCACCCTGGTGGGCTACTCGGTGAACGACACCATCGTGGTGTTCGACCGCATCCGCGAGGTGCGGGGCAAGAACCCCGTCCTCACCGCCCAGATGATCAACGACAGCGTGAACCAGACGCTCAGCCGCACCATCCTGGCCGCCCTGACGGTGTTCCTGGTGGTGGTGGTGCTGTACATCTGGGGCGGCGAAGGCGTCCACCTGTTCGCCTTCGTGATGGTGATGGGCGTGATCGTGGGTACGTACTCCTCGATCTATATCGCCGCACCGCTGCTCCTGATGTTCGGCGAAGGCAAGGCGAAGCCCGGCCAGCTGGCCGTGGACAAGCCGACCGCCCGCGAACTGAGCGCCACCCAGGCCTCCGCCGCGACCTCGTGATCGGTTAGGTGTTCAACGATCTACGAAACGGGGTGCGAGCTTTC
>JANNVG010000177.1:0-4196 GCA_031414395.1 Fimbriiglobus sp. | reverse complement strand
GCGGTCGCAAGCTCCCGGCGACGACAAGGAATCGGAGCACCCGCGATGAAACACGCTCTCCTCATCTTGCTCCTCATCCCCGCACTCGCCCGTGCGGACGACCCGCCCGCGTGGACGCCCACCCTCGGCGAGTTGGTGAAGACCGAGAAGGCCGGGTTCGGCGGGCTGTGCGGGGTCGTCGTCGATCCGGCCAAGGGCACCGTGTGGATCAACGTGAGCGACCGCGGCTTCTACCGCTCCGACGATCAGGCCAAGACGTTCGTCCGGTGCGGCGAGAAGCAGCCGAAGGGCCGCACCGAGTCGCCCGGATGTTTCATGCTCGACCCGACCGGCAAGACCACCCGGCTGATGACGGCGCTGGTGTACGGCGCGCCGATCAGCAGCAGTGCCGACGGCGGGGCGACGTGGACCCCGCTCGACAAGAAGACCGAACACGTGGACTGGTTCGCCGCCGACTGGACCAACAAAGCCCCCCGCTTCGTGCTCGCTCTCAAGCACGAGAAGGACGGGTTGCTGTTGGCGTCCGGCGACGGCGGCAAAACCTTCACCGAGGTGGGCAAGGGGTACGGCACCGGCTGGGTGTTCGACGACAAGACGGCCGTGGTCGCCGAGGCGAAGACGAAGGACAAGCCGAAGCCGAACCTGATGCGGACGACCGACGGCGGCACCACATGGAAGCCGTGCGGGGAGTTCAGCCCGGTCGGGAACGGCAGTGCCCAAGCACTGCCGCGGTGGTTCGACGGCAAGCTCTACTGGCTGGTGGACGGCGCGCTGATCGCGTCGAAGGACGCCGGCGAGACGTGGGCGAAAGTGTGCGACCTGACGGACGGCCGCTACGGGCCGGTGTTCGGCACGGACGCGAAGCGGCTGTTCGTGGTCACCAAAGACGGCGTGATCGAGAGCACCGACGCCGGCGCGACCTGGGGCAAGCCGATCCCCCCGCCGAAGGACTTGAAGGGCGTCGGCGGGCTGACGTGGCTGGCCTTCGACGCCAAAGGCGACGTGCTCTACCTGATGAAGATGGGCACCGACCTGTACAAGCTGCAAGCGGGCAAGTGACGAATCCGACCCCAACGGGGTCTGTGACCCCGGTCAGACCGGCCTCACAGAGGCCGGCTACAGGGTGGCGGCGACTCTCCGCCGCCGGCGTCACTTGCCCGCCTTCGACAACACCAGCACCTTCACCGTCCGCTTCTCCAGCTTGAACGTCAGCCCGGTCTGGGTGGCCAGGTTTTGCAGCACCTTGTGCGGGTCGCGGTCCTCGGCACGTGTCTTGTCCGTCGCCGGGTACTGGTCGTGGAAGGTCATCGTCACCTGCACGGCGTTCGTGCCCAGATCGGACTCGTCGATCACCGGCCGGCCGACGAACCGAGCCAACTCACTGGGGAAGTCCCGCGTGTCACCCAGCAGGCTGTTCGTGACGGCCTGTTGGTCGGTGGCGTACAGGTGAAGAATCGGGGCCGTGTCGTGGGGCCGCGTCGGGTCGGCCGGCGGGTCGGCCTTCAGCGTGTGTTTGCCGCTCACGACCACCACCTCCCGCTCCACCTCCTCGAACTTCAACATCACCATCACCCCGCACTTCGCCTTCAACTCCTTGCTCAACGCGGCCACCAACTCAGCCGGGTCGGCCCCCTTCTTCAGCACCACGTCGGCGTCGAGGACGGTCGTTTCGAGCAGCCAGAGAGGGTCGGCCACCTTCGCCATGTCGGTGTTCAGGGCGTTTCGAACGAACCGCGTGAGCGGCTTGCCGGGCGCGTCCGCACCGGGCGACTTGCGGTCGGTGAAGGCGTGCGCCGACACGGGTTTGCCGTCCGACACCGTCACCGCCATGAGGCAGTCGTCGGCCGTGCGGTACGGCGGGTCGTTGCCGGCCAACTTGTACACCTCATCACGCTCGTCCGCGAACGGGGCGGGGATGAGCTTGAGCACCTCGCCGTCTTTCAGCGTGTACGACTTGTCTGCCTCCGGCTTCTTCGGTTCGTCTTTCTCCCGAGCGAACTCGACTAACTTCATCGTTCTCCCCTTCGGGATGTCCTTGGGGTCGAACGAGGTGGGTCGGGTGCCATCTCCGAGCCCCGCCAGTTTCAGCTTGTCCCCGTCCAGTTCGTAGATCCAGTGCGACTTCGAATCCTTCCCGCTGAGTGTCAACTCTTTCGGCGTAGTGTTCGGGTTCAATTCGTACTGGCAGTCGTTGGTGAGTCGCTCGCCACTTTCGTCTGTCGCGTCGGTGTGCAACCCTTTCCCGTCGAACTTCAGGGTCTGCCTCGGTAGTGGCGCGAGAGAGTTCTTATTCGGCTCGACGGTGAGCGAGGTTTGTATCCACTTGCCGAGGATCAGTTTTTCGTCGTTCGCCTCCTTCTTCGGCTCGTCGGCCTTGTCGTCCTTCTCGCGGGTGAGTTCGATCAGCCACACCATGCCGGCCTTCGGCGGCGGGCTGTCTTTGGCATTGAACCCCTTCGGCCGGCCGGCGGCGAGGGCGTACATGGCCACCCGCAGCGTGTCGCCGTCCAGTTCGTATACGCAGTTGTTGTCCCCGCTGGTCAACTCCTTCGGGCTGGCGGTCTGATCCAGTTTGAACGGTTTGGTCTGCGCGGACCGGGTTTTCGGGTCGCCCGGGATGTACGACGCCCAAGTGAGGTCGCCATCGGTGAAGGTGAGTGTGTGGTAGGCGTGTTCTTGCCGCGCCCCCGGCGGCACCGGCATCGGCGGGTCGAACGACACCGCCTTCGTCACCCAGGTGCCCTGGAGCAGCTTGGCGTCGTCCGGCCTCTTCGCCGGTTCCTTCTTCTCCTTCACCCGCTTGAACACGATCAACTCGTCCTTGTCCTTCGGGCCGGCGCGGAAACTGGTGGGCAGCGCGCCGGCGTCGCCTTCCAGCGTGTTGTGGCACACGTTCAGTGTGTCGCCGTCCAGGTCGTAGATGGCGTGTGGCGCGCTCGCCTTCTTCGCCCCCGCCTCGAAGAGGGCGAGCGTTTTCGGGCTGACCGTGACGCCCAACTCGTACTTCATGCTCCCCTCACCATCCGCCGTGGTGATGCTGAGGGTGGGGCCGTCGAACTTCCACCGCATCACCTTGTACACGTCGCCGGCCGGCACCTGCTTGCCCCTCACCTGCGCCGTCTCGGCTTCCCACAGCCCTTGCAAAAGCTCGTCGTCCTTCTTCGCGTCTTGCTTCTTCGGCGCGGGGGCCTTCACCGCCGGCTTGTCGTCGGCGGCGAACGCCTTCGCCATCACGCCGAAACTCACCCCGCACGCCAGCAGCACGCCCGCCAGCACCGCCGCACCCGCCTTCAGCTTGTTGAACAGCAGCATCTTGGACACCTCGGATGCGAGTTGTGTGACCGCACCGGACGACTCGCCCGCCGCCGCCCGCACGGCGGCGTCGGCCAGCGCGTCGGACACCGCGAACGCCTGATTTTCCAGCACCGCCGCCACCGCCACGGATGCGAACCCGCGGGCCGTCATCCGCTTCGCCAACATGCGGTGGGCCGTCGCCAGCCGGCTGCTGATCGTCCCTTCGGGGATGCCGAGCCGACTCGCCGCCTCCTTGCGGCTGACGCCGTCGAGTTCGCACAGCACCACCGGCTCGCGGTACTTGTCAGGCAGCTTGGCCAACTCCTCGTCCAGCACGCGGGTCAGTTCGTCAAGCTCCGGTCGCTCACGCTCCCGGCTCGTCTGCGCCTCTTTCGCCCGCCGTTTGGTGGCCATCGCACGAGCCTTCAGAGCGGTGTGGAACGCGACCCCGTACAGGAAGTTGCCGACGCACGCGCGATCCGTGAGGGAGTGAGCCTTCCGCACCAGCACGACGAACGCGGCCTGGAAGGCGTCGTCGGCGTCGGCGGCGTTGCCCAGCACGCGGCGGCAAGTGCCGAACACCATGCCGGCGTGCCGCCGCACGAGGACCGCGAACGCCGCTTCATCGCGGGTGGCGAGGAAGCGGGCGAGCAGCTCGCCGTCGGGGGCGGGGTCGGGGGCGAGGCGGGCGGTCGCCCGTCGCAGGCCGGTGCCGAGTGCCGTCGTCATGCGTGGCGTCCGGGCGGGGTGTTGAAGTGATGTTCCCCGGTGGGGGCGGATTCGTCGATGAATATTTTGACCTCACGCCCCCGGCCGGCTCCGTGACCTGTTCGCCCGACACGCGAGCGAGGGGCCTGCGACCGGCTCGAAATGGCCACCGGCCCCTCGCTCGCGCGTCGGGC
>JANNVG010000176.1:0-5322 GCA_031414395.1 Fimbriiglobus sp. | reverse complement strand
AATCGCACAGACCGCGCGCGGAGCGAGCAGACCACCTTCTTCCCCGCGCGCCGGCCGCGTCGCCGAGAACTCACCGTCTCCGATCCCCGCGGGCGGCACCACGGGTGATCCGCCCGGCGTGCGGGTCACTTCTTGAGCGGGAAGTCGTGCGTGGTTTTCCCGCCACTCACCTCGGCCGTCAGTTCCGTCTTCTGGTTGTACTTCGCCGGGATGTAGTCCTCGAGCAGGTCTTCGGTGCCCATCGGCCCCTTCTTGCCGGGCACCACGCGGGTGGCGGTGACCTCCACCTTGTACTTGCCCTCGGGCACGCTGGCCGTGTACTTGCCGTCCTTGATCTTGCCCCCCTCCGGGCCGACCCCCCTGGCCTCCGGCACGAACAGGATGTCCCCCTCGGGCACGTCCTTGCCGTCGAACTGCACGCTCCCGCTCACCGCCAGCTTCTTCGGCCCCGAGTCGCCACACCCGGTCAGCCCGGCGGCGAGGGCGGCGGCCGCCGCGACCCCGAACCATGCTCTCATGTCGATTCTCAGTTGGGAGGAATGTGGGACGGAAGGCCCCGCCGGGTGTCGGCCCGGCGGGGCGGTCGGCGGTCACGGCAGGGCGATCACCTCGCCGCCGGCCCGCGTGCCCATTTGCGCCCACGCGAGCGGGTCCACGGTGTTGCTGACGAACCGCACGGACGCATCCCCGAGGGCCACGTTCACCCCGCCCGTGTGCGCGCTGCGGGCGGACAGCCCCTGGGTGCCGTTGTTGGCGATGGTGGTGACGGGCGCGCCGACGATGGAGATGCCCTGGTAGGTCTGGCGGTCGGCCACCGAACTGTTCGGCGGGTACTGGCTGCTGAACCAGTTGTTCCCCTCCCACGAGTTGCAGTACCGCCCGCGGAGGTCGTTGGTGGTGGTGTCGGGGACGACGCGGATCTCGCTCAGCATGAGGGTGTTCGAGCTGCCGTCGGTGATGTCGGTGATGCGGGTCTTCGATTTGACGAAGAAGACGCCGCCCAGGTTCAGCCCGTTCCCGTAGGCGGCGCCGCCGGCGCACACCACCACGTTCGTGTGCAGCCCCTGCACCGACGTGCCCACCCCCGGCACGTTGTTCGTGTCGCGGGTCTGCGTCTTCCCGCCGTTCGGGTCGGACGGGCAGATGACGGACGGGATGAGGGTGCTCTTGTTCGGCACCACCAGCGCCCAGTTGCCGTTGGTGGCGTGGACCGCCTCGTACGAGCGGTACAGGTTGTCTTGTTCCATGTACGGCAGGATCGGCTGCAGCCAGCACCCGCGGATCCACGGGCCGTCGTTGCTGTAGAAGTTGTTGTACTGCCCGACCGGGAACGCCCCGAGGGCGTCGTGGTGGTTGTGCAGCGCCAGCCCCACCTGCTTCAGATTGTTGCTGCACCTCATGCGGGCGGCGGCCTCGCGCACCTTCTGAACCGCGGGCAGGAGCAGGCCGATGAGGATGGCGATGATGGCGATGACCACCAGCAGCTCGATGAGCGTGAACCCGGAACGGCGACCGTCGGGGAACCGGAACATGACCGTGGCCCTCGAAGGGAAGAAGGGATGACGCGCGACGGCCGAAGCCGTCGGAAGATGTCGGGGGCTGGGCGAGTCCCCGACTCCGGCGAGTGTAACCGCCGGTCACGCGGCTCGCCATCGGAAAAATCGTCCGCCCTCCAAACCCGTCGGCCGCACTTCTTCTGACCCCCCAGCCGCCGCCGCCCCTAGAACTAACGGTATCCGATTCCCCCCGGGAGGCGCCACGGATGATCTGCCCGGCGTGCGGCACCACGAACGCGATGGGACTCGACGCCTGCACCCACTGCGGCGGCGACCTGACCGCGTTTGACCGCCCGCAGCCGGCCGACGCCGTCGAAGCCGCCCTGCTGCGCGACACCGTCGCCCACCTCCGCCCCCGCCCGCCGGTGTGCGTGCCGCCGACCGCCGACCTGGACCGCGCCATGCGGGTGATGACCGCCGAGGGCGTCGGCGCCGTGCTCGTGACCGACGCCGACGGCCTGCTCGTCGGCATCCTCACCGAGCGCGACTTCCTCACCAAGATCGCCGGCAGCGACGTGCTCGCCCTGCTGCCGGTCGCCCAGTTCATGACCCGCAACCCCGAGACGGTGCGGCCCATCGACCCGCTCGCGTTCGCCGTCCGCCAAATGGACGCGGGCAACTACCGCCACCTGCCGGTGGTGGACGACGGCCGGCCGGTGGGCGTCATCTCCGTGCGGGACGTGCTGCGGCACGTGCTCGACATCTGCCGCCCGCGGGGCCACGCGAAGGGTTGACTTCGGGCAACCGGCCGAACCGAAAGGTAGAATGGTGGTGTTCGCCGAGGGAGCGGGAATGGACGACGCGATTGTCGCGTGGGACGATGACGACGACCCGGACGGGAACGTCGCCCACATCGCCCTGCACGGGCTGACCCCGGACGAAGTCGAGGACGTGCTGCGAGACCCGGCCTTGCCAATCGACACATCGGAGTCGTCCGGGCGGCCGTGCAAGTTCGGGTACACCGGCACGGGCCGCTACATTTTCGTGACCTGGGATGAGGAGTCGGACGACCCACTGGTGGTCTATCCCGTGACGGCTTACGAAGTTCCCGAACCCAGTTGAGGAGGGTTGCACATGGCCAACGACACCACCCCCGCCCACCGTGTTCGCGTGGCCGACCTCTCTCCCGAACTGCGGGCGAAGTTGGCCGAGCGGCGAGTGAAAGCGATCACCAACCGGCATCTGGAGGGTCCGCCGCCGAACGTGACCGGCGAGCCGATCTTCTTCTACCACTCGTTCCGCTCGGCGATTCTCGCACTCCGTCAAGCGCGGGAAGCGGCCGGGCTGTCGGTCGCGGACGCGGCGGCGACGTGCGGGGCGAGCGATGACGAGATCACGCGACTCGAAGCAGGTGCGTTCCTCAACCCCACCTGGAAGCTGCTCGGCGACTACGCGCACGCGGTCGGCGTGAAGCTGACGCTGAGCGTCGAGCCGAACGGGTGAGATCGTCGCACGCGGAGGGCCGCCAAATGGGGATGAGTCGGAAGCGGGCGCTGCTGCGGCTGAACGGGTTGCTGCCTCGGGTTCGCGAACACCTGGACAAACTCCGGGAACAGCCGGGCGCTCAGGACGTGAACCACTGGCGCGGGGAAGTGCGGGTGTGGCTGCGGCAGATGGAGGCGGTGCTGGGGGCGGCGGGCGAGGCCACCGCCGCCGGGTGGCGAGCGATTCTGGATGAGTGTCACGCCGAACTCGAAGGGGGACGCGATGAGTGAGCGACTCACCCAAGCGGAAGAACTGATGGGCCGGGTGTTCGACGAGTTGAACGGCCCAAACCCGAACTCGGCCGAGTACGCCCGCCGGCGGCACGACTTCGCCTTCCACATGTGCGACTGGCTGGGCGACCTGGACTCCCTGCACGCCGCCCTGTCGACCCCGGCGGCGGTCAACCCGGAAGCGTTCGCGAGTGACGTGTACGGCATCCTGTTCCACATCATCCCACACCTGCGGGCGTCGTTCCGCGCGCTCGAAGGGCGCGAAGTGATCGACCCGTTCCTCGAACCCCCACCGGTGTCGGCGAACGCGAACGGGGTCCACGCCGACGCCTCGTGATCCCGCTCGCGCGCCGCCTTCACGTTGACCACTTCACTCCTTCGGGCTATCGCGGCACGACTGGTGCGGATGGTGCCGACTGCGCCACCGCCAAAGTGCGGCGTCAACGCCAGTTGTGGCAGCGCCAACTTGTATTTCCCGAACCCGGCGTTACTATTCGTTCTTGAAGTGCCATCGGTGCGCGACTCCCGCACGACAGATCGGCACTCCCCGGCGTGAGGCCCGCGATCGTCGCAAGCCCGCCGGGTCCGACCTTCAGAGGTCACTGCCTTTATGTTCCCCACCTCCGAGGCACCGCTCCCGCTGCCTCCGTCGCGTCCGGTGGACCCGCTCTGTGCCACCCCGGACGACGAGCCCCCGAGTGCCGCCCGCCGCCACCCCGTCTGGGCCGACGTGCCCGACCACCAGTGGGACGACTGGAAGTGGCAGCAGGCGAACTCCATCCGCTCGATCCGCCAGCTCCGCCACCTGCTCCCGTTCACCCGCGATGAACTGGAAGCCATCGGCAAGCTGGAGGCGGACTACAAGCTGGCCATCCCGCCGTACTACTTCTCCCTCATCCACACCGACGACCCGGACGACCCCATCCGGTTGCAGTCGGTCCCCTCGCCGCTCGAAGCGGAGGGCGGGTTCGAGCTGGACGACCCGCTCGAAGAGGACAAAGACTCGCCGGTGAACGGGCTGACGCACCGCTACCCCGACCGGGTGCTGATGCTGACGACCCCGAACTGCACCACGTACTGCCGTTACTGCACCCGCAAGCGGGCCACCCTCACCCGCGGCGGGTGGGAAGGGATCAGTAAGGACGACGAGCGGATGATCGAGTACATCCGCGAGCACACCGAGATCAAGGACGTGGTGGTGAGCGGGGGCGACCCGCTCACCCTGCCGATCCCGAAGCTGCGGTACTACCTCGAGAACCTGAAGGCGATCAAGCACGTCGACGTCATCCGCATCGGCACCCGCGTGCCCGTCACCCTCCCCCAGCGGCTGTACGACAACGAACTTCTCGACGTGCTGGAAGGGGCCGAGAAGGTGTACATCCAGACGCACTTCAACCACCCCCGCGAGGTGACGCCCGAAGCCGCCCGCGTGTGCAAGAGCCTGCTCCGCCGCGGCATGATGATCAACAACCACTCGGTGCTGCTGAAGGGCGTCAACGACGACCTGGGCACCATGCGGGAACTGCTCCGCGGGCTGCTGCGGATCAAAGTGCGGCCGTACTACCTGTTCCACTGCGACCCCGTCACCGGCGCCGGCCACTTCCGCACCAGCGTGTGGAAGGGGTTGGAGATCATGGAAGGCCTCCGCGGGCACACGTCCGGCATCGGCATCCCCACCTACGTGGTGGACAGCCCGCACGGCGGCGGCAAGATCCCGCTCATGCCCAACTACATGGTGAGCATGAGTGACGACGCCGTCATCCTCCGCAACTACGAAGGCATGCTGGTGCGGTATCAGGCGGAAGACAAGCCGGGCACCATCAGCAAGACCGACACCCGCGGGGTGAGCGGGCTGATCCAGGGCACCAAGACCAGCCTGATGCCCGAGGGGAACGAGCGGATGGCCCGCCGCCGCAAGCTGCAACTGGTGGAGGACGAAGCGCCGGCCGGCGGCAGTTGCGGGGGTGGCCAACCCGAAGCCCCCCAGCGGTCGAACATCCTGAGTTTGCCGGTGATGAACACGGCCCCGCAGCAGGCCGCGAACGGCTGAC
>JANNVG010000175.1:0-1716 GCA_031414395.1 Fimbriiglobus sp. | reverse complement strand
CGAATCGGGCCAACCCGACCGGCAGGATCAACGCCTGGAAGACGATCCTGAACACCCTCACCATCCACTACGGCGACCGCATCCAGGCCGCCAACTAACCAACCATGTCACGCCCGGTTACACACAGAATCGGACAGTCCCACGAACGAGCCAGGATCGCCTCGATCAGATCCGCAGCGGCGTCCAAGATGTGTTCACAGTTGTCGAACACGATCAGTATCCGTCGCCCGGCCAACGTGTCCGCAATGCTGTCGGTCACGGACTTGCCCGGCTGTGGAGTGATCCCCAACACCGTCGCGACCGCATCCGGCACCGCAGCGGGGTCCCCGATCGGGGCCAGCTCGACCAACCACACGCCATCACCGAAGTCGGGGACCATCTCCGCCGCCACCTGCACCGCCAACCGGGTCTTGCCCACCCCGCCTACACCGGTCAACGTCACCAACTCGTGGGTTCGGACGAGTTCGGCAAGTTCTTTCACCTCGACATCGCGGCCCACGAAACTCGTTGTCTGCCTCGGCAGGTTCCCCGGCACCGCGTCCACCGTCCGCAACCGTGGGAACTCCGACACCAACCCGTCAGCACGCACCTGGAACAGATGCTCCACCCCGGACAGATCCCGCAGGCGGTGCTCACCCAAATCGGCAAGATCAACACCAGTGACCAACGCTGCAGTCGAGTTCGACACCAGGATCTGGCCGCCATGACCGACCGCCATCACCCTCGCCGCCCGATTCAACGCGGTCCCGAAGTAGTCCTCACCACGCTGCTCCACCTCACCCGTCGCGACACCCATCCGCACCGGCAACCCGAGCGATCGCTGCGCGTCCACCGCGGCGTCCACCGCCGCCCGCGCCGAGGCAAACGCCGCGCACACACCATCACCGGTGTGCTTGAACAACCAACCACCACGACTCTCGACCGCGGCGCGTAACACGTCATCATGAGCGGCCAACGCCACCCGCATCCCCTCGGGATCAGCCTCCCACCGGCGGGTGCTCCCTTCGATATCCGTGAACAGAAACGTCACCGTCCCCGACGGACGACCCGTCACCGCGCACCCCCCAACAACCACATCCCCGCAGTCTGCCACCCACGCCAAGAACAAGCCGTCCGAGCACCGCCCGCCAGCCAAGCGGTGTTCCACCAGTCCAACCCGACATCGCTGGCAACCCGGACTGACCTGCTCGCGCCAGCAAGCACACAGGACCGCTACGTCACCGAACCTGCGCCAGAACTGCCAGTGAGACGCTACTTCGACGGTCTGACTCGAGAGCGCAGAACGACGGGCGTTACGAGCCCGCGTCGGGGACAACTCCGGGCCGGGCCGCCGATCTTCTCTCCCGTGATCAGTTCTCGGTGCCCTTGGCGTCGTTGGCCGACCTGGTCCGTGCTCGAACCGCTGCCGGCACACGCGGGTGGACGCGCAGACCGTCGAAGCGGTTCTGCGTTGACCGCTCGGGGGTCCAGGCGATGAGGTGCCGCCGTCTGCTCGGATGGTCGCACCAGCGGCCCACATGCTCAGCGAAGGCGGCTGACCGAGCTGAGCCGCTGATCGCGCTGCCTGGCCGGGCTGTCAGAGAGCGAGGTGGAGTCGAAGGGCTTCGTCGAGATCGGTCTGCAGTTCGGCGGACAGCACACCGAGTCGTCGGCCGAGGCGCTCGACGGCGATGGATCGCACTTGCTCCGCCTGCGCCTTGGAATCGACCGACAGGC
>JANNVG010000174.1:0-1697 GCA_031414395.1 Fimbriiglobus sp. | reverse complement strand
CGACTCGGTGCCGAAAAGCCAAGCTCAGCAATCCTTGACCGGCGAGCCAAGAGCGTGAGGGCTGGGGAAATAATCCTTGCGCGGCGGATGCCCCGCGGGTATCACCGAGTCTTTCCTCGCCCGGAGACTCTGCGATGGACGACTCGACGCCCCGGCCGGCCCGGTTCCGGGCCATGGACCGCACCCGCCCCGTCCGCTCGACGTGGGACCAACTCCTGCCCGCCGACGACCCCATCCGCACCCTCGACGACTTCGTCCGGTCGCTCGACTGCTCCGCCCTCGACGACCGCGTCCGGTCCGTCGAGGGCCGGCCCGGGGCCCCGGCGTTCGACCCGCGGCTACTCCTGGCCCTGTGCCTGCACGGCCTGCTCGAAGGGATTTACTCGTTCCGCGAACTCGCCGGGGCGTGCAGCCGGGACCTGCCGCTCCTGTGGCTGTGCGGCGGACTGCGGCCGAACTACCACACCGTGTCGAGCTTCTACGCCGCCCAGCAGGACTTCCTCGACGCCCAGATGGTCGCGGTCCTCGCCGCCCTCCGGCAGCAGGGGCTGGTCGACTACAAGGAGGTCACCCTCGACGGCCGCAAGGTCCCGGCGAACGCGAACAAGGAGTCGATGCACCGGGCGAAGACGCTCGCCGAGCACGAGGCCGAGGCGGCCGACCGGGTGGCGAAGTTGCACGCCGAGCGGGACGCCAAGGGGGGCGCGGCGAGCGTCCGCGAGGCGGCCCGGCGGCGCGGGGCCGAGGACCGCCTGGCCCGCCTCCAGGCGGCCCGCGCGACGCTCGCCGAGCGGACGCGGGAGCGGGTCGAGGCCAAGACCGGCGACCCGGCCGAGACGCGGGCGAGCGAGACCGACCCGGACGCGCGGAAGATGAAGATGCCCGACGGCGGGTACCGCCCGGCGTTCAACGTGCAGACGGTGACGGAGACGACGGCCGGCATAATCACGGCGGTGCGGGTGACGGCCGGGGCGAGCGACAACGGCCTGCTGGAGCCGATGGTGCGGCAGTCGCGGGCGAAGACGGGGGTGCGCCCGGCGGCCGTGCTGGCGGACGCGGGGTACTCGTCGAGCCGGGACGTGGAGGTGCTGGAGGCGGCGCGGGTCAAGGTGTTCATGCCGCCGAAGAACGCCCGGCAGGAGTTGAGGGACGGCCGGGACCCGTACGCGGCGAAGCGTCGGGACTCGAAGGAGGTCAAGCGGTGGCGGAAGCGGCAGGGGACGGCGGCGGGCCGGGCCCGGTACCGGCGTCGGGCCCCGGTGGCCGAGGGGACGCACGCGCGGCAGAGCAACCGGGGGTTCAAGCGGTTCCGCGGGCGGGGCCTGGCGAACGCGACGACGGAGGTGCTGTGGCAGGCGTTCGCGCACAACCTGAGCATCATGATGCGGAAGGCGTGGACGATCGGGGGGAAAGTCCGCCCCGAGGCGGGGTGAAAAACGACCCGCCGGCCGCCCCCGCGAGACCACCGCCCCGCGATTTTTTCCCACGCCCGTCAGCGCCTGGAGTTCTGACTCGGAACTCCAGGCGCTCACGGGCTGGGGAAATAATCGACTATTCTTACACTCTGCAACATATTGACAAAGTCATAAGCCGTTGTGAGTGCGGCAGTTATCGATTCGCCCTAATGGCAGAATCTGCGGGTTTTGGGGATTATTTCCCCCGCCCGTGAGCGACTGGAGGTGCCTCGATCTCCAGTC
>JANNVG010000173.1:0-1663 GCA_031414395.1 Fimbriiglobus sp. | reverse complement strand
GTCCGATTCACGCTCGCAAGCTCGCGGCGATGACACGGCAACCCACTCCGGCTCGCGGCTACTTTCCGATTCGCCGCCCCGCCGCCAGCCACGCCCACGCGAGCAGCACGAACCCCAGCCCGAACGCACTCAGCACGCCGCAGTCGGTCCACACCACGTCGGCGTCCACCGTCGTCGCCTTCGGCTGGAGCAGGTGCTCGTAGGCCTCCAGCGCCCAGGCGTGCGGCGTCACCTTGCTCAGTTGCCGCATCCCCTCCGGCATCATCTCCCGCGGCATCATCGACCCGCTCAGCCCGGCCAGCACCATCACCAGCAGCGTACCGTACACGCTCACCTGCGCTTCGGTCTTGGCCACCGCCCCGACCAGCACGGCCATGCCCACCGCCGCGAAGCTGGTACACACCACCACCGGCAGCAGCAGGAGCGGTTGCGGCCCCCAGCTCATGCCGAACACGAGCGACCCGGCGGCCAGCAGCACCAGCCCCTGAATGACGCTCACCACCAGGCACGGGATGAGCTTGCCCAGCAGCAGTTGTTCCAGCCCGATGGGAGCGGCTTCGAGTCGCACCAGCGTGCCGTGCCGCCGCTCGGCGGCGAACAGCCAGCCGGCCGTGAGCACCAGGAAGAACGCGAACGTGACGGCGTAACTGGGCACCAGCACCTGATACCGCTTCGTCCCGCGGCCGAACGCCGACGGCTCCTCGAACCGCGTGTCGTTCCCGTCTTTCGCGTCGGTCGGGTCGTCCTTCGTCAGCCCGTGCCACGTGGGGGCGGTGAAGTCGTAGTTCTCGAAGAACCCCTGAATGCCCTTCTTGATGCCCGCGCCGAGCGTCTCGCGGGAGAAGAAGTTGTACGCCAGCTTGAGTTGCGGGATGTACTTCTCCATCCGCTCCATGAACAGGGGCGAGCCGATCCAGTCGAAGGCCTGCCCGATCATCCACGGGATGACCACCCGCATCAGGCTCGCTTGCGTGATCTGCGCCGTCACCGCCGGCCCGACCCGCTGGCCCTCGTTGGCGATCACCGTCACCCCGACGCGGTCGGTCCGCACGCCGTTCTTGTTCATCGGGTTGATGGGGTCGCGTTTGAACGGCTCCTCGACGAACGAGCAGCGGTCCATTTTGTCGCTGAACTCCGGCTCGAAGATGACCACCGCCGGCCGCTTGCCCCGCCGCACCAGTTGCTCGGCCTCCGCGCGGGTGGCCACCCGTTCGATCTTGATGTCGCCGGTGTTCTTCATGTCGGCCAGCACCACGTCCGCCCAGCGGCCGGTCGGCGGGTACGGGCGGCGGAGGGGCATGACCGCCGCCGGCCCGCCCGCCACCGCCCCCACCGGCACCCCTTTCGGCGGCTGCCGCCACACACTCGGGTAGGCGGCGGGGTCGGTGCTCAGCCCGCGGTCCAGGTCCACCACGGTGAGTTGAAGGCGGTCGTCGGGTTGGCGGCCGAACGCCTCGCCGAGCGCCAACCCCAGCACCAGGATGAGGATCAGCGGCATGACGACGAGGATGACGGCCGAGCGGGGGTCGCGCAGCAGCAGGCGGAGGTCTTTGGCCGCGATGGTGAGGAACGGCATGGCGGGCGTCCGCGGGGGTGGGGGCGGGTGTGTTATAGCCCCGGCCCGTGGGAGTCGGTCCGGCGAGCCGAGCCGGGCCTTTGGTGG
>JANNVG010000172.1:0-7677 GCA_031414395.1 Fimbriiglobus sp. | reverse complement strand
CCGGCGAGCGGAGCGAGACAAGCCCCGCCGACAAACCACGAGGCGTCAATACGAGCCGCAACCGCCAGGGAGCGGTCTTCCTCACCCGCTCCCTGGCGGTCGCGGCTCGTCGTGCGGACGGCGGGGCTCGCGGTCCTGCGGACCTGCTCGGCCCGCCCTACGAAATCACCGCGGCAGGAAGCTCTTGTGGATGACCGCCCCGTTGCCCTTCTCGCGGTACTCGACGACGGCAGTTTTCGCGGGGGGCAGTGTGTTCCGCTGTGGAGCCAAGCTGTCCACCACATTCTGAGTGCCCCCCATCGAGGCAGTGCTGTCGAGCACCCTGGGCCGCACGCGGACCGGAACGCCCTGCACGACGTTCACCCGCACCGGGTCGGACGGGTTGAGCGGTGTGGGCGACGGATGCGTGGTCATGCTCAGTTCCCTAGACGAGTCCAGTGTCTCAAGCAGGTTGTTCACTTCAGTGATCACGTCGTTCGTGCCGCCGCCGGATTGCAGTAACCGGTCGCGGGTGGCGGTGGATATGCCCATTGTGCCGCCCTGCCGGACGATGAACCCGTCCGGAGACCCCACCGGCCCTGCGTTGCTATCGCGGCCGACTCCCTCACCCCGCTCTGACTCTCTTGCTTCCTCCCCTGCCCGTGCCAAGAACGTCCGCACGCCGCCGGTCGTCATCTCGGTGAAGGTGCGGTTCTCTTTCGCGGCCACGGCCTCCACCGCGGCGGCGGACACCGCCTTCGCCCACGCCTTCCGGAACAGCGTGTGCGAGCCGAACGCCTCCGCTCCCGTCACTTGGCCGTTCACCACCGTCACGAACCCGACCACCCCGACCGGCTCGCCCGCCTTCGCCGTGATCGCCTCGCGGAACTTGGCCACCTCGGCCTTCAGTTTGTCGTTCTCCAAAGCCAGTTGCAGGCTGGTCGGCGACTCCGCGCTGTTCACCATAGTGCCGACGTTCCGGCTGAGCGCGGCTTGTTGTGCCTGTACGTTCGCCCACACCGCTCCCTGACTGCCCGCCAGTTGCACCGCCTTCTTCAACTCATTCCCGGCGATCACCCCGCGGTTCTCGGCGAACCGCGTGGCGTCCTCGCTGCCGCGCTTGGTCCACCGCGACTGCTCGACGCAGAACGACCGCACCGGCACCTTGCCCGACTTCGGCGGCAGGATCATCGTCGCTTGCAGCACGCGGTCTTGCTTGCCGCCCTTCACGATGTCGCCGCTGAGCAGCAGCAGGTCGTCTTCTTCGGACGTGTTCTCGACGGTCAGCTCGTTCACGTCGCCCGTCTCGTGGACGACGGCGCACTGGCGGGCGAGCGCCTCATCGAGTCCCAGCACCGGCCGCGAGCGTTCGGCGTCCGGGCCGTGCAACAGGAAGACGGTCAGGTTGCCGTGGGTGAACGGGCCGGAGACGGTGAACTCGTCGGCCGCGGCGGGTGGCGGGGCGAACGACTTCGACCCGACCCACAGCAGCCCGCCGAGGGCGACGACCGACGCGATCAGCAGAACGCGAGAGCGGGTGAACATGACAACCCCCGAGACGTGAAGCGGACGGATTCATGGTAACTGAAACGGGCGGCGTGCGACAGGGCGAGCCGTGCCCCGTGAGGGGCCGGGTGATATCCGAACCCGACTCCTCACGGAGTCCGGCTCGCCCGATTCGATTACCCCAGCTCCTTCACCAGCGGGGACACCTTCTGCCACCAGCCCCACGCCTTCGCCCCCAGCCCGCCGACGGCGGCCACCAGCTCGCCCACCACCCGCTGATACACCCGGCCGACGCCCGGCGGCAAGTCGCCCTTCGGGCAGGCGGCGGCAGCCGCCTTCACGTCGGCCTTCGCGTCGGCGAACGCCTTCCCCTTGTCGGCGGCGGTGCGCACGCTCACCACCGCGGCGGCCAGCGCCCGCACCAGCGCCACGGAGTCGGGCAGGCCGGTCGGCGGCAGCGCCTCCAGCCGCGTGCCGGCGTCGCCCACCTCGCCGCCCAGGGCGGCGTCGAGTGCCAGCCACGCGGCCATGTCGAGCGGCAGCGGGTCGCCGGCGTCGTCGGCCATGTCTTCGGCGGACAGCAGCGCCTGGCGGGCGGCGGTGTCGTCGCCGGTGGCGCGGCGGGCGGCGGCCAGCGGGCCGAGCGCCCACGGCTCGCACCGTTCGCGGTCCTCCCAGTCGGCCAGCCACGCGGCCGTCAGCCCCCACTCGCGGGCGGCGGCCAGCACCGCCCCGGCCCGCGCCCAACTGTCGTCGTCCGCCCGCAGCAGGTCGGCGAACCGCTGCACCGTGGCCACCGCCGCCTTCGTGTCGGCGTGCTTGGCCATCTCGCCGGCGTAGGTGAGCACCGCCTCGCGGCCGGCGGCCGGGTGGCGGTCGGCCAGCCCGCGGAGGTGGTCGGCCACCTGCCACCCGCGGCCGGCGGCGATCTGCCGTTCGGCCCACACCGCCGCCACCGCCGCCGTCGGCGTGTCGCCCGCCACGGCGGCACTCAACTCCTGGTCGGCTTCGGTCGTCCAACTCTGCTCGTCGAACGCCTTCGTCGCGTCGTCGATCATCTTGCGGCTGACGGCCGGGTCGGCGACCATGGCCCGGAGTGCGGCCTTCGCCTGTTGCAGGTTCTTCTGGCGGGCGGCCAGTTGCACGGTGCGCAGGTGCAACAGCGGCCCGTCGGCGTGCTCCCGCATGGCGGCGAGCGTCTTGCCGGCGCCGGTCAGGTCGTCCAGGTCCAGTTGTTCGGCCATCAGTTGGTGGCCGGCGAAGTCGAACTCCGGGTCGAGTTCGAACGCCCGCTGGTAGTCGTCCTTCGCCCCGCGGTGGTCGCCCAGCAGCCGCTTGGCCTCGCCGCGGACGACGTAGGCGTAGGCGTCGTGCGGCACCAGTTGCACCAGGTGGTCGGCGGCGTCCAGGCACTCGCGGGGGCGGCCGAGTTCGTCGTACCAGTGGGCCAGTTGCCGCCACCCCCACACGTACTCCGGGTCTTCGGTCAGGCAGTCGGTCATCAGGCGGATGGCGGCGTCCTTCTCGCCCCGCTGGGCCTCCACCCAGGCGGCCCGCCCGCGGAGGGTGATGGGGGCGGGGGTGAAGGCGGGCGGGGCGCAGGCGGCGCGGGCGTCGTCGTACCGGCCGGCGCGGGCCAGGTGCTCGGCCTTGCGGTCGTGGGCGGCGGTGAACCGCGGGTACTCGCGGATGGCGGCGTCGCACGCGGCCAGGCGGTCGGCCGACGTGCCCCCCTCGCCGGCCGGCGTGTCCAGCCAGTACAGCGCCGCCCACGGGTTGAACTTCTCCCCGCTCCGCCACGCCTCGGCCATGGCGTCCACCGCGCGGCCTTCCAACTCCGCCCGCTTCATCTCGGAGTACGCCTGCTGCATGGACGTGGGCGGGCCTTCGCCGTCGGTCGAACACAGCTCGCTGAAGGCGCGGGCGGCGGCCTCGCCGTCGTCGGTGTGCAGGGCGAAGCCGAGTTGTTTGACCAGCACTTCCGGCCCGGTCATGTGCTCCTGCAACACCGACAGCGCGGTGCGGGCGTCCTTCAGTTCGTCGTCTTCCAGGCAGGCGTCGAACAGGATGGCGGCGGCGGGGGAATACCCGGGGGCGAGCCGCAGGGCTTCCCGCAGGTCGGCCTTGCCGCCCTCGCGGTCGTCCGTTTGCAGCCGCGCCTCGCCTCGCATGGTGAGCGGCGTCGGGTGGTCCGGCCGCAGCTTGATGAGTTCTTCCGCCGCTTCCAAATACGCCTCCGACTTGTCCGTCTGGTTGTACCACTCGGCCAGTTGCGACCACCCCCAGTAGTACCCCGGATCGACCGACACGAGGGCTTGCATCATCGGGATGGCGCGGGCGAAGTTGCCGCGGCGGCCCTCCACCCACGCGGCCCGCCCTTGCAGGATCAGCGGCACGTCGTCGGCCAGTTCCGGCGGGCTGGCGGCGACGGCGGCCTCGTCGTACCGGCCCACGTCGGCCAGCCGCTCGGCTTTCAGGTCGTACGGCTCGGGGTTCTTCGGGTCGAGCGCGGCCAGCGCCTCGTCCGTCTGGTCGAAGCGGTACAGGTAGCGGGCCAGCTTCATGAACACGCGGCTGTCGCCGGCGCGGTCTTCGGCCAGGGTGCGGGCCAGGTCGACGGAGGCGTCCGGGCGGTCCAGGCGCTCGCCCCAGTTGGCCACCGCCTGCCACGCCCAGTCGTACCCCGGCTCGTGCCGCACCCCCGCCTCGGCGTGCCGGATGGCCTCCTCCCCGCGGTCCGAGTTCCACAGCCGTTCGGCCAGGAAGCCGTGGGCCAGCGGGTCCATCGACGCGCGGACGAGGTTCGTCTGGAGGACGCTCACCGCCTCCTCGAACTCCTCCCCTTCGGCCAGCGCTTCGGACAACTCGCGGGCGGCCGGCGTCCACCCGGGGGCGCACTTGAGCGCCGTGCGAATGGCGTCGAGCCGCTCCTCCTGGCGGTTGGTCGTGCGGCACGCCTCGGCCAGGTCCATCCACAGGCGGGCGAGCAGCGGGAAGCGGGCGGCGGCGTCCTTCGCCAGCGCGTACGCCTCCTCCGCCCGCTGCATCTGCAACATCTGCTGAATCACCAGCGACCACGCCTGCCACAGGTCGGGCCGCTCCTCCAGGAACTGTTCCAACTCGGCGAACAGGCCGTCCAGGTCGTCCGGGTCGGTCACCATCTGCATGGCCTGATCGCGGTACGCCAACAGGCCTTCGCCGTTCGTCGCCTGGGCGTGCAGTTGGTCGAACACGAACCGCAGGGCGGCCCGCTTCTCCTTCGTCCCGCGGGCGGTCCGGACCAACTCGGCAATGGCCAACTCGTGATCGACGTACTGCTCCAGCCCGGCGCGGAAGGCGGCCATCGCCTCGTCGGTGCGGTCGGCCCGCCGCAGCACGTTCGCCTTCACCGCGAAGTACGACGGGTGGTCCGGCTCGAACACGGCCGACCGATCCACGGCCGCTTCCGCCTCGGTCAGCCGCCGGCGGTCGCCCAGCACCAGTGCCAACTGTCGGTACGCCCAGGCGTCCGTCGGGCACACCTCGATCATCCGCCGGGCGGCCGATTCGGCGGCGGCGTCCGGGTCGGGGGTGAACGCCTCGGCCCGCAGCCGCAGCGCCGGGTAGAACTCGGGGAACCGCCCGCACAGGTCGTTCAGGTAGTCGCGGGCGGCGTCGCGGCCGACGGCGTCTTGCATCAGCCCGGCGTACAGCCGCTGGGCTTCCTGATTCAGCGGGTCGTCGGCCAGCAACTCTTTCAGGTAAGCCAGGGCGGCGCGGAAGTCGGGGCGGGTGCGGGCGATCTTGGCGGCGGCCCGCAGCCATGTGCCCCGCGGGCACGTCGCCTTCGCCGTCGTCAGTTCCGCCTCGGCTTCCTCCAGTCGCCCGTGGTTGGCCAGCAGTTCGGCTTTGAACAGGCGGAGTTCGGCGGCGGAGGCGGCAGACCTCCCCCCCCCGGCCCCCCCCTCCTGGGAAGAAGGGGGGGAGGTGGTGGCCGGCATTGCTCCCCCCCTTCCTTCCGTGGGAGGGGGTAGGGGGGGGGTAGGTTTCTCGCCTTCCAGCTTCTCGATCGCCTTGTCGAGTGCGGTCCAGGCGAAGTCGGGTTCGCCGCGGTCGATCAGCCCGTGGTACAGCGACCGCACGGCGGCGGGGGCCGGCACGTCCGCACGGCGCACCCGCTGTTGCAACAACCGGATGGCGTCGGGCAGTTGGCCGGTGGCGCGGGCCACCCGCACGTAGGCCTCGGCGAACTGCTCCTCGCGGTCGTCCAGGCAGCACGACATGCGGTGCAGTTCCACCGACTCGGTGAACAGTTGGTGCTCCCAGCGGTGGGCGCTCAGCAGGAAGTACCCGGCCGGGGCGTGCGGGCGGTGGCGGATCGACTGCCGCAGCAGGCGGTCCACTTCCAACTGCGCGTGCGGGTGGGTGAGCACCGTCTGCGCGTAGGTCTGCACCACCACCGGGTCGGCCTCGTCGCGCTCCGCCTGGGCCTTCAGGAACGTCGTCCGCTCGTCCACCCGGCCGCGCTCGCGGAGCACGTTCGCCTTGGTCAGCACGAAGGTAGTGTCGTGCGGGTGGTCGGCGAGCAGCGCGTTCACCGCGTCGAGCGTCAGCACCGGGTGGGCCGTCGCCCGCGCCCACGCCAGCGCCGCCAGCTTCGTCACGAGGTGCCCCGGATGGTCTGTCGTCAACTGGTGCAGTGCCTGTTTGGCGTCCGTCAACCGCGCGTCGTCGGCGGCGGAAGTGAGCGCGAACATGCGATCGTGCAACGCGGCATCGGGCAGGGTCAACCCGGCCAACTTGTCCGCGTGGGCGGCGGGCACGGCCACCAGGCACCGCGGGCCGGTGGCGGCGAACCGCTCCAGGAGCAGGCTGAGCGGCGCTTCGACCGGCCGCCGCTCGCCCGGCTCGGCCAGGAACAGCGACTCGCGGGCGAGGTCGAACCCGGCCACCACCCGCGGCTGCCCGAACCCGGTCTCGAACAGCGTGGCGATGAACGGCACCCCGCGGCGGAGGAGGTCGGCGGCGGCGGGCAGCGTGAGCGTCCACTCGCGGCACACCCACCCGGCTTGCTCGAACCGCCGGCGGTCGCCGGGGTCGGGGATGCCGTCGGTGGACGGCGACGTGTCTTCGCCCGGCGGCAGCGTCTCGCCCCAGAAGCGGGCGAGCAGTGCGGCCGGCGATGGCGGGTGGCCGCCGGTCAGCGTCAGGTCGATGTCGAGAATCCGGCGGTCGGCGGCGGACGGCGTGCGCGCCGCCAACCGGGTGGCGAAGCCCGGATAGAACTTGTCGTCGGCCGGCACCTTCTTCGCCTGGGCCTGGGCTTCGGCGTAGTCGCCCAGGTGGTAGGCCAGATCACACCGGCGGGCGGCCAGCCACTCGGTCACGTCCTTGGACATGAGCGGCGACAGTTCGACGAAGCGGTCGAGCGACCGGGCGGCGTCGGCGTACCGTTTCAAATCGGATTGCAGCGCGGCGAGTTGCGCCATCACCAGCCCGCTCTCGATGCGGCCGGCGGCGTCGGTCAGGAACTCCAGCGCTTCACTCTCCTTCGACTGGCGGACGAGCAGGTGCCCGATGGCCTGCACGCCCGGGCGGAACCACGGGTGCAGGGCGTGCGCCTTCCGCGCCGCCGCCAGCGCGTCGTCGAGGCGGTCTTGCTGTTCGAGCACACTCGACCGCTCGACCTGGTGCCACGGGCGATCCGGGCACACCGTTTCGGACTGGGCGAGGAACTTGTCGGCGCGGTCGAAGTCGCGGAAGCGGGCGGCGACGAACGCTTGCAGGGCGATCCAATCCGCCCGCAGTTCGGGCGACGCCTCGGCCCAGTCGGTGTGCGCCTGCATGAACCGCCAGCAGCCGAACGGCCCGAACCGCTCCAGCCGGTAGCGGGCCATGTAGTACACCGCCTCCGGGTAGGCGGGGCTGTCGCGGAAGGTGACGGCGTGCAGCCGCCGGCCCAGCCGCGGGTCGCCGAGCTGCATGGCCAGCCGGCCGGCGATCAGGCGGGCGGCCGGCCCCGCCCACCCGCGCAACGGGCCGAACGGCGTGCCGGCATCGTGGGCGGCGCGGTAGCGGCCGGCCAGGTACAGTTCCTTGATCCGGGCCAGCTCCGCCGGCGGGATCGAGACGGGCGGCGTGTGCGGTTCCCGCGGCACGGGGAGTCCTCAAGGTCTGTTGGTCGATTGGCGAACGGCGCGACGTGAGTCCGCC
>JANNVG010000171.1:0-2717 GCA_031414395.1 Fimbriiglobus sp. | reverse complement strand
GCCGTGCTGGTGGTGGCGGTGGTGCTGCTGCCGTAGGTGGTGGTCGAGATCAGCCCGTCGCTCGCCTTGAGGTGCGTGGCGCTCGACCCGCTCCACCCGACCAGGTCGGTCAGCCCCTCGTCGTATCCAGTCACCGCGCTCGGGTTGGCCTGCAACACCACCCGCCCGGCGCTGTCGTACTTCGTGTAGCTCAACCACGACTGGCTCGTCGCCGGGTCGGTGGTGATCGACAGCAGCTCCTGACCCCACTGGTTCGCGTAGCTGACGCGGCTGGTGCCGTCATCCAGGGTGGTCGCCACCTTCGCCGTCCAGTCGTTCACCCCGCTCCCCGGACTGGCGTTCACGCTGTAGTACACGGCCGACGTGCCCAGCCCGCCGCTGCACGCACTGCACCCGGCCCCCGCCCGCACCACCTGCGTCGCCCGCGTCGAGGTCGAGTCGTACTGCAACCCCACGTCCGCGTAGTCGTCGATCTGCGCGTCGGTCAGCGCGGTCAGCGCCGTACTCGGGAACGCCGCCTTCACCCGCGCCACCGCCTGTGCCCCCAGGTGATACTTCAGCCCGCCCGCGTACCCCGTCCCGCCGCCCGTCGTGTAGTAGCGGTTGAACGTTTCCTCCAGCACGTTCGCCGAGGCGTCCTTCTCGACCGTCGCTTCCAGCACCTTGTCCGACCCGAGCGTGGCGTAGGTGAACTCGGCCACCCGCACGGTGCCGAACGACCCGCCCGACGGCTTCCGCCGGCGGGTCACGCTCGTCAGGTAGCCCGACCCGTCGTAGGCCCACAGGAGCGACTCGACCGCCCCGCTCGGGTCGGTGATCTGCGTCTCGGCCGGCCGCCCGCTGCCGTCCCAACTCGTCACCTCGGCCACGTTCCCGGCCGCGTCCGTCCGACTATACAGCCGCCCCTCCCGTCCGCACGGCGTACCCACACCGAAGTCGTAGAAGTAGCTCACCGCCACCCGCCCGTCGGTCAGTACCAGTTCTCCGGTGGACGAGTTCTGCACGAGGGCGGCCGGGTGGCCGAACGGGGTGGTGTACGCTCCCCCGCTCGGCCCGTCGAACCACAGGGCCGACCCCGCCCCGTCGATCATCGCCATCCGCGTCCCGCCCGCCTGCTCGGTCAGCCGCGGCTGCCCGCCCACCGTCACCCCCAGCCCGCCCTTCACCAGACTGTCCGCGTACCCCGTCGCGTTGGTCAGTTGCAGCGTCAGGTTGTCCAACCCGCCGCCGGCCGACGAACTCGGCCCGCCGCCGAGGCCGGCGAACAGGTTCACCCCCACCGCCCCGTCGTCCCGCACCCCGTCCGCCCTCGCCCCCGCCCCCGTGTTCCCCGCCCCGGACGCCCCGCCCACCAGCCCGCCCCCGCACCCGCACAGGCTGGTCTGCGGGCCGTAGGGGGCACCCGGCGGGGCGAACGAGCCGGCCGCCGACACGTTCATGGAGTGCGTACCGGAGTAGGCGGTGAACCACCCGTCCCCGCTGTACGACGCCCGCATCGAACTCATGCCCGTCGGCCCGCTCACCGGGTTGACGGTGAAGCTGGCGAACGCCGCCCCGGCCACGTTGGTGGGGGCCAGGGTGGCCACCCCGAGCAGCACCCAGGTGCCGCTCACCTGACGCTCGAACGTGACCGTGCCCGTGGGCATGGTGGTGCCGTTGGACGGGTCCTTGTCCTTCACCGTGGCGGACACGGTGGCGGTCCCGCCGACCGTCGCGTTCGCCCCCGTCGCGATCACCCCCGGCGACTCGGGGTCGTTGCTGCCGGCCACGCTCACCCCGCCCGTGTACCCGGCCCCGAACGGCGTGTACGGACTCATCGGGCCGGCCAACTCTGCCGACGTGAGGCCGTTGAACACCTTCACCGTCCCGCTCATCCCCGCCCCGCTGCCGACGATCATGTCCGCGTACTGGTCGTCGTCCACGAACGCCGTGCCCACCCGCACCCCGCCGGTGAAGCCCGTGCCGAACGCCATGAAGCTGCGGACTTCCTTCCCCGTCGCCCCGCTGAACGCCTTCACGTGCGGACCGCCGCCCGCCCCCGCCCCGGTCACGATGTCCGCGATGCCGTCGCCACTGACATCCCCCGCCAAGGAGTCGCTCCCCACGCTCACCCCGCCGGTGAACGCCGGGTCGTAGGCCATGAACCCGAGCACCTCGGCCGGCCCGCCCGCCTTGTTCAGGTCGAACGCCCGCACGTGCGGCCCGCCCCCGGCCCCCGCCCCCGTGATCACCTCCACCCGCCCGTCCCCCGTCAGGTCGGCGGCGGTGATGGTCGCCCCGCCCAGGAACTGCGGGGCGTAGGCGAAGAAGCTGGTGATCAACTGCCCCGTCTTGCCGCTGAACGCCTTCACGTGCGGGCCGCCGCCCGCCCCGGCCGCCGTGATCACGTCCGCCCACTCGTCCCCGTCCACGTCCCCGCCGGCCACATACACCCCACCCGCGAAGGCCGGGGCGTAGGCCATGAAACTGCCCAGCGGCCCGGAGATCAAGTCGCCCGACTTGCCGTCGTACACCTTCACGTGCGGACCACCGCCCGGCCCGGCGGCGGCGATCAGGTCCGGCCACCCGTCCCGGTTGATGTCCCCGGCCGACACCCGTACCCCGCCGCTGAACCCGGCGTCGAACGGCTGCTTCTCAAACTTCAAAACGCCCGTCTCGGCGTCGTAGGATCGCACCCGCGGGGGCGCGCCCGTGTCGGTGCCGGCGAACACGAACGG
>JANNVG010000170.1:0-2682 GCA_031414395.1 Fimbriiglobus sp. | reverse complement strand
CCCCCCCCCCCGCCCGACCTGCGGGCACCCCTCCATAACCCGGAGCCCCACCACCGCGGGGAGCCACGACGATCGGCCCCCCCGCCCGCGGTGGGGACGCCGCACCGACGCTCCGCGTCGCAACGGCCGCAGGGACGCCGAGCGTCCGAAGACTCGTTCCCACGCGGAGCGTGGGAACGAGGGGTCTGCTCGTTCCCACGCTCCGCGTGGGAACGAGGGGTGTGTCACGCGCCCACCGGCGGACTCACGTCGCGCCGCCCGCCCCGCTGTACACTCACTCCATGCTCCTCGCCCCCACGAAACCCGCCTTCCGCCTGCCGCCCGGCGTGCCGCTGGCCACGGGGTTCGTGGCGCTGGCGGTCGTGGCGGCGGTGGTGTGCGGGCTGTTCCCGGTCGGCGTGTCCGTCGCCGCCGTGTTCCTGTTCGCCGGGCCGCACAACTGGTTCGAGGCCCGCTACATTCTCGGCCGATTGCCCGCCCGCACCGGCAAGCTGTGGGCGTTCTTCCTCGTCTCGTTCGTCGGCATCGTCGGCCTGACGGCGTGGTTCGCCGCCCTGCCGTGGCTGTTCGAAGTGCCGGCGTTCGGCGCGTACACGTCCGAAGTCATCTCCGCGTGGACGACCGCACTGGTGTTGTGGATCGCCACCCTCGTGTGGATGCGGAGCCGCGCCGCGCCGAAGTTCGACGGCGGGTGGGTGTGGGCGGTGGCGTGCGGGCTGGTGGCCGTGGCGTGGGTGTGGCCGTCGGTGCTGCCGGTGGCGCAGGTGTACGTTCACCCGCTGATCGCGCTGTGGCTGCTCGGCCGCGAGTTGCGACGGTCGCACCGGAACTGGCTGCCGTTGTATCGCGTCGCACTGCTCGCAATTCCGATGCTGTTGTCGGCTCTCGTGTTCCTTCTGTGGAACGCGGACGACTTGCCCGGCACCGACCCGCTGACCGTCGCCATCACTCGCCACTCCGGGGCGGAGTCGATCCCGTGGGTGTCGAACCGGCTGCTGGTGGCGGCGCACACGTTCCTGGAGCTGGTGCATTACGGCGTGTGGGTGGTGCTGATGCCGCTCGTCGGGCTGAGGTCGGCGCCGTGGGACACCACCAGCATTCCCGCGGCTCGCCGTGGTGGCGGTTGGAAGCGCGGGGTGATTGCGATCCTCTGCATTGGTCTGCTGGTCACGGGCGTGTTGTGGGTGGCGTTCGGCGTCGATTACACCACCACCCGCAGCGTGTACTTCACCGTGGCCCTGTTGCACGTGCTGGCCGAAGTGCCCTTCCTGCTGCGAATGTTGTAGCCGGGGTCTGTGACCCCGGTCTGATCCGGCCTCACAGAGGCGGCTACAGAATACCGGATGCTCTCACGTGCAACCGCTCCACGTCTTCCTCGCCTTCTACCTGTTCACGATCACCGTCGAAACGCCGGTGCTGCTCGTCCTGCTCAGCCGTCGGCATTCAATTGCGAAGAAGCTGCTCGCCGGCGTCTGGCTCACCGCCTGCACGTATCCGGTGGTGTGGTACGTCATCCCGTTCGTGTTCGACCCGAATGAAGAGCGGGTGTGGTATCTGCTGGTCGCCGAGACGTTCGCCCCGGCCGCCGAGTGCCTGATTTTCTTGACCGCTTTCGTGCGGGGGCTGCCGCCCGCCCGTGGGCAAACGCTCCGCGACATGGCGGCAATCGTGCTGGCGAACTTGGCGTCGTTCGGCGTGGGCGAGTTGCTCACTTACGCGGGTGTTCGACTCGTGGAGTAAGCGGCCCGCCCTACCATATCCCCATGCCGACGCTCGCCCTCGACTGGATGACCCACCCGCCCGCCGATTTCACCGCCGGCGCGATGACCGTCGGCAACTTCGACGGCGTCCACCGCGGGCACCGCGAACTCATCGCCGGGTGCATCGCCGAAGCGGCTGAAGTCAACGGCCCGGCCGTCGTCGTCACGTTCGACCCGCCGCCGCTCGCCCTGCTGGTGCCGTCCGCCATGAAGCCGCCGCTCACCACCACGTCCGAACGCAACGAGTTGCTGCTCGCCGCCGGTGTCACGAAAGTCGTTTCGCTGAAGACCGAGGCGGGGCTGTTGGCACTCGAACCCGAAGCGTTCTTTGAAGACGTGGTGCTGGGGCTGTTCCGGGCGAAAGCCATCGTGGAAGGGTTCAACTTCCGGTTCGGGCGGGCACGCAGTGGCGATACGGCGGAGCTGCGACGGCTGTGCGACAAGCACCGGGTGCGGTTCCGTGAAGTGCAACCGCTACTCGACGACGACGAGCCAGTGAGCAGCAGTCGCATTCGGGCCGCGATTCAGGGCGGGGATGTGACCACCGCGGCACAACTGCTCGGCCGCGAGTACGCCATCAGCGGGGTTGTGGAAACCGGGGCGAAGCGTGGTCGCACGATTGGCTTCCCGACGGCCAACTTGGGCGACGTGCGAACGCTCGTGCCGGGCACCGGCGTGTATGCCGTGCGTGCGACCGTGGACGGCATGACTCACCCGGCCGCGGCGAACGTCGGCCCGAACCCCACCTTCGGCGAGGATGCGAAGAAGGTGGAAGTGCATTTGCTCGACTTCACCGGCGACCTGTACGGACAGGAACTGCGGGTGACGTTTGTGAAGCGGTTGCGTGACACGCGGCCATTCGCGGGGGTGGCGGAGTTGGTGGAGCAGTTGAAGCGAGACGTGTGGGAAGCGCGGGCGACAC
>JANNVG010000169.1:0-17817 GCA_031414395.1 Fimbriiglobus sp. | reverse complement strand
AAGCGCCCGTCGGACCCACCCTACGGGGACAAGTCATGCTCACCATCCACTTCTTCGCCGCGGCCTACGAGCGGATGATGTGCCGCACCGTGGAAGCGCCGTGTCCGGCAGGGTTCACCGTCGCCGACTTACGCCACTTGTTTGCCACGTCCACCTCACCTTCTTTGGCTGGGCTGATAGAACGCTGTGCCGTCGCCGTGAACCACGAGTACGCGACCGATGACACCGCGTTGTCAGCGGGCGACGAGGTGGCGATCATCCCGCCGGTGAGCGGCGGGTAGTAGTCCCGAACGGGTGGCCGACTCTCGCCGAGAGTCGGACGGGGATCGACGCGAGTGAATCCCGCGTGCAGCGAGTGACGTCTTCCGCCAACTCCACGCTCGTCACTCTGGCTTCGCCCCCGGTCCGACTCTCGGCGAGAGTCGGCCACCCGAACGGACCCCACTCGCGGAGCAAGTGAACCACTCCCGGCGTACACTTCCCGTATGTTCGCGCTCACGCACGCCCCCATCGACTACCACGCGCTCACCCAGTCCGTCCGCCGGCCGCACTGCGGGGCCGTCTGCCTGTTCCTCGGCACCGTCCGCGACCTGACCGGCGACGACGTGACGGCGTTCCTGGAGTACGAGGCGTACCCGCCGATGGCCGAGAAGAAGCTGGCGGAGATCGAGGCCGACATCCGCCGCCGGTGGCCGGTCGGCGACGTGGCGCTGGTTCACCGCCTGGGCAAGCTGGCGGTGGGCGAAATAAGCGTGGCGGTGGCCGTCAGTTCACCGCACCGGGCCGAGGCGTTCGAGGCCGGCCGGTTCGCCATCGACACGCTGAAAGAGGTCGTGCCCATCTGGAAGAAGGACATTTCGCCCTCCGGGGAAGAAGTGTGGAGTGACCCGAAATGACTCCCGCACTCGTGGACACCTTCGGCCGCGTTCACAACAACCTGCGCATCTCCGTCACGGATCGGTGCAACCTGCGGTGCGTGTACTGCATGCCCGAAGACGTGACCTTCCTGAACAAGTCGGAGCTGTTGACGTTCGAGGAGATGGCCGCGTTCGTGCGGGCGGTCGCGCCTCTTGGCATCGACAAGCTGCGGCTGACCGGCGGGGAGCCGCTGTTGCGGCGGGAGCTTCACCACCTCGTGCGGATGCTCGTCGGCATCCCCGGCATCCGCGACGTGGGTCTGACCACCAACGGCCTGTTGCTCGCCCAGCAAGCCGCCCCGCTGTTCGATGCGGGCCTGCGGCGGTTGAACGTCTCCCTCGACACACTCGACCCGGAACGGTTCCGTGCCCTCGCCCGCCGCGACGGTCTGCCGCTCGTGCTGGACGGCTTGGCCGAGGCGAAGCGGATCGGGTTCACCAGCATCAAGCTGAACGCGGTAGCCATCCGCGGGTTCATCGAGCACGACGCCGCCCCGCTCGCCCGCTACTGCCGCGAACACGGGTTCGAGTTGCGGTTCATCGAGTACATGCCCATCGGGGCGGGGGCGTGGGAGCGGGAGAAAGTGTTCTTCGCCCACGAGCTGCTGGAGTTGCTCGACGCCGAGGTGTGCCCGCTCGTGCCGGCCGCCGACGCCGACCCGACCGCCCCGGCCGCCGCGTTCGAGTACACCGACGGCGGTGGCCGGGTGGGGATTATTGCCAGCGTGAGCCGGCCGTTCTGCGGCAAGTGCAACCGCCTGCGGCTGACGGCCGACGGCAAGGTGCGGAACTGCCTGTTCGCCCTGGACGAAGTGGACGTGAAGGGGCTGCTGCGGGTGGGTACGATGGACGCTGTGGCGGCGGCCGTGCGGGCGTGCGTGGTCGCCAAGTGGGAAGGGCACGAGATCAACACGGCCAGGTTCGTGAAACCGCTCCGCACCATGCACACCATCGGGGGTTGAAAGAGTCCCGCGGCTGACTCGAGTGGGCGATATAATCCACCGGCATTGAACCCACACCTGTTGAAGAGGACAGACATGGCCACGCCGACAGTCCGAATCCCCGACGAATTCCAACCCGGCACCTCCCTCCGCCAACTGGTCGATCAGGCTAGCGGGTGGATTCGGGAGCGGTACGCCGACCTGCCCTTCGAATTGAGCGCCGAGTGGGCACCGCGAGAGGGCGGAGTGGCCCTCCACCTGATCGAAGGGGACTTCTCTGGTGCGGCCGAACTCCGGTTGGAGGAACTCGACTCCCGGCCACAGTTTGAACACCGTCTGAATCGGCTTTTTCAGAAGGTCAACGGGGAGGCCATCCGAGCCATCTCCAAACGGCTCCAACTCCTCACGACCGGAGGGGACGAGTAATGCCGACGAACTCGCAGAAGTTGGACGAGCTGACCGCCTTGGTTCATCGCCTCGTGTCCCAACTGGAGGCTGTCAGTGCCGATGTGAAGCGGCTTGAGAGACAGCGTGAGCAGGACTACAAATCGCACGAAGAACTGAAGACGGCCGTTCACCGCGCCGAGATTCAGGCGGCGGTGATGGCGCGAGACGTGGAGGATCTGAAGAAGTCCCGCGAGTCGTGGGGACAGCGGACCTGGCAGCTCGGCATTGGTCTTCTCCTGGCCGTCGTCGGTGGCGTCATCGGCTACCTGTTGAAGCGCTGAACGCCGTGTCGGCCCGCGCACACCATTGGGGGATCACGAGATGGCCCAGACGCGAACGTTCCTGCCACTGCCGGCCGACATCGCCGGGTCGGACGAACTCCGCCCGCTGGTGGAGCGGGCGAACGGCTGGTTGGACGAGCAGATTCCGGCGTGGCCGAATCCGCTAACGGTCGAGTGGTATCAGTACAAGCCGGACGAGCGGGAGGGTTACGTCGGGGTGCGGGTGACGGACAAGTACGCGTACTCCCTCGGCCTGTTCACGAAGGACGTGCTGGGGAATCGCGACACCTTCCGCACCCGCATGTTCCCGGTCCTGTTCACCCTCACCGACAACGCCCTCCGTGCCCTGGAGCACACACCGGGCGAGGACGAACTGGTGTCCGGTGGGGAGGCCGCGTAATGCCCACCATCGCGGATCGCGTGACCCAATTGGAAGGGAAAGTGCAGTATCTCGAACTGCGAGAGCAGTTGCTCACCGGGCAGTTCCAGCAGGCTCAGAAGGCTGCAACGGAGGCAATCCAACGGACGGAAGCCGAGTTGTCCTTTCAGCGGACGGAATCGAATCGCACCCGCGACGAACTTTCCAAACTCCGCGACGAGTTTGCGGCGTTCCGGGTGAGTGTCTCATCCGACACCGCGGTTCACACGACCGAACTGACCGAACTGAAGAAGCACCGCGAGCACTGGTCGCAGCGGGCGTGGCAGGTCGGGGCTGGCGTATTGCTCGCCGTCGTCGGTGGCGTCATCGGCTACCTGTTGAAGCGCTGACCGGCGGCGCTCTATCATGTCTCGGCCGGCAGAGCGGGTCTCATTTCACACCCCGCGGCCGGCAACAACGCCCACCAACTCCCATGGGGTCTCTCCAATGCGCAAGCTGTTCGCGTGTGTGGCCGTGTTCGCCGCGTCCGGGTTCGCCACCTCCGCCGACGAAATCAAGCTGGCCGACATCAAGGTGAAGGCGAAGGACGGGGGTGCCGAGGCGGTCGGGCACAACGACTCCGAGGGCAAGCTGTTCTTCTACGTCATCGGCACCGCCACCGCCGACGTGGAAGTGTTGGCCGACGGCACCTACGAGTTCAGCGTCGAGCTGTCCGGCGACCGCGGCGAGAAGGACCTGCCGAAGGTGAAGGTGACGCTCGGCGGCAAGGAGGTGGAGAAGGAGTTCCTGCTGACGCAGGCGGAGGCGAAGGTGTACAAGTTCAAGGGCGAGCTGAAGAAGGGCAAGAACGCGGTCGTGATCGAGTTCCTGAACGACAGCTACAAGGAGAACGAGTACGACTGCAACCTGTACGTCCACAGCGTGAAGTACGAGGCGTCGAAGCCCGACGAGAAGAAGGACGAGAAGAAAGAAGAGAAGAAGGATAAGTGAGCCGGCCTGTGGCTGGCCGTCCGGACGGAAAATCGTCCGGGCGGTGTCACACCCGGCCGGACGGCGGGTACGGGGGTAAAACCGCTTTCACCCTCGCGGGAACGAATCATGATTCGTACCACCTGCCCGACGCCCGACACGTTGAATCGGCTGCTCGCCGGCGGGCCGACCGACCCGCCGCCGGCCGACTTGTACGCCCACATCGGGCAGTGTAAGGCGTGCGTTCGCACCCTCTTCGATCTCGACAAAGGGGACACCCTCCCCAACCTCGGCGGGCCGGACCGAGACGCGCACGACACGCGGGCGAGCGTGCCGCTCGTGCGGCGGGTTCCGCACACCCCGCCCACCGCCTCCGACCACCCGCCCGGCGTGCCGATCCCGGCGGACGTGCTCGCCGTACTCGACCCGCCGCAATCGGACGGGGAGATCGGACGGCTGGGGGCGTACCGCGTGCTCGCCCTGCTCGGGCACGGGGGCATGGGGGCGGTGTTCCAGGCCGAAGACCCCCGCCTCGGCCGGCGGGTGGCCCTGAAGGTGATGCTCCCGCATGTCGCCCGGCAGGCCGACATGGCGGAGCGGTTCCTCCGCGAGGCCCGCTCCGCCGCCGCCCTCGAACACGACCACGTGGTGCCCGTGTACGAGGTGGGCGAGGCGGGCGGGGTGCCGTACATCGCCATGCAGTACCTGAAGGGGGAGACGTTGGACGACCACATGACACGGCACCCAGGCCCGCGGCCGGCGGCCGAGGTGGTGCGGGTGGGCCGGCAGGTGGCGGCCGGGCTGGCCGCCGCCCACGCCGTCGGACTGGTCCACCGCGACATCAAGCCGGCCAACCTGTGGCTCGACTCGGCGGCCGACGGGCGGGTGAAGATTCTCGACTTCGGGCTGGCCCGCGGCGACTGCGACGAGCGGCTGACGGCCGCCGGTGCGGTCCTCGGCACGCCCGCGTTCATGGCTCCGGAGCAGGCCCGCGGCGAGCCGTCCGACGGCCGCTCCGACCTGTTCAGCCTGGGCGTGGTGCTCTACCGCCTGGCCGCCGGCGTCTTGCCGTTCACCGGCAAAGGCACCCTGGGCGTGCTCGCCTCGCTCGCCACCGAAACCCCCGTGCCGGTGCGGGAGCGGAACGCCCACCTGCCGCCGCCGCTCGCCCGCCTGATCGACCGCCTGATCGCCAAGTCGCCCCACTCCCGCCCCGCGTCGGCGGAGGCCGTCCTCGCCGAACTGTCTTCCATTCCCATCGACCCGCCCACCGCCGCGGCGACCCGCCGCCCGCGGTGGCGGGTCGCAGTGGCTGTGGCGGCGGCGGTCGTCCTGGCCGGGATCGTGTTCGCCGTCTTCAAGCTCACGTTCGAGACGAAGGACGGCACACTCATCGTCGAAGTGGATGCGGACGCCGACGTGCGGTTCCGCAACGGGGCGGTGCAGGTGTACGACGAGAAGGGCGAGCTGAAGTACACCCTCACCCCGAGCGCGAAGAACAAGCCCCTGCCGGCGGGCAAGTACCGGGTGACGGTCGTCGGGGCGGACGGGCTGTCGCTCGACACCGATCAGTTCGAGATGGGGAAAGGGGGCAAGACCGTCCGCGTGCGGGCGGAGCCGCCCAAACCCGCACCCGCCGACCTGCCGAAAGGATCCGCCCCGCTCGACGTCCGCTCCGAGACGGCGTTCCCCGGCAAGCTGGTGTTCCGCGACACGTTCGAGTCCGCGGACAATTGCCGGCTCCCACTGGCCGACGGCCCGACACGGCGGGAGGTGAAGGAGGGGCGGTACGTCGTGACGAGGGAGGCCGTGAAGGCCGGCGAAGCGGCGTTGATCGAGGTCGGGTCGGGGACTGCCGTCGGCGCGTTCGCCGGCAAAGTGCGAGTGGACGGGGGCGACCTGTACCTCAACTTCCGCGTCCGCAACGACGGGCGAACGGCCCGGTGGTTGGCGGTCGAGGTGAGCCAGGCCGGCGGGTGGGCGGTGATGTCCCGCCGGCACGAGCGGGAGGGGGAGAAGTGGGTTTCCAAGCCGGACAAGCCACTCGCGTCTTCGACCGCCGACGACGTGGGGCTGGTGGCCGGCAAGTGGGTGACGTTGGCCGCCCGGTGGTCGGACACCGAATACGAGGTGTGGTTGAACGGCAAACGGGTGACGGGCGGCAAGGTCGAAGGCGGAGACGTGCCCGACGGCAAACCGACCCCGGTGCAACTGGTGCTCCAATCCCCCCGCGGGGGAGGGCTGAAACTCGAAACCGACTTGCTCAGCGTGTGGGACGCGAACGGCAAGTGAACCGGCCGCGGCTCGAGTCGGCCATTTGCCGCCGTCCACCAGGGACATCAGTTCACTTCGGGCGTGCGAGCGACCTACACCGCTCGCACCCTCGCCGCGAACACCCTTCACCCGCCGGTCACTTCACGCGGGTGTAGACGTAGACATGCGCTTTGTTCCGGACGGCCTTAAACCCCTCCGGTCGGGGTTCGTTCCACCCGTTCGTGCTGCTCGTCGTCAGCGTATCCCCGTCCAACTCGTACAGTTCGAACGACTTGGATTTCGCGCTCTCGGCCCAGCCGCGGTCCAACGTCTTCGGGTTGGAGGAGGCATCGATGGAGTAGGTCGAAGTGCCGTGCACCACCCCGTTGTCTCGGAAGTCGTAGGTGCCGTCCTCGCGGAACTCGAACTCGTGCTTTCGCACCGCTTCCGCCGGCGGCTCCGGCCCGTTCCCGGTGTCCACGCTCACCAGCGCCCATCGGCCGAGGATCAGCCGGTCGTCGGTCGCCTTCTTCAACGCCTTGGGCACCGGGGCGGCGACCGCGAGCGCAGGCAACACGAGGAGTGAAAGCAGCAACCGCATCAGAAATCCCCCGATGGCGGGTTGATCGTACCCTCACTTGCCGCCGTACACCAGGGCCATCAGTTCACTCCGGGTCATCGGGTTCGTCTTGAACGGCCCCCGCATGGCGCTCGTCACCGTGCTGGCGCCCGGCTTCTTTACCCCGCGGATGGTCATGCACAGGTGGGTGGCCTCCAGGATCACGCCCACGCCCCGCGGGTGCAGTTCGCTCATAATCATGTCGGCGATCTGTTCCGTCATCCGCTCCTGTACCTGCGGGCGGCGGGCCACGCCGTCCACCACGCGGGCCAGCTTGCTCAGTCCGACCACCTTGCCGTCGGGCAAGTAGGCGATGTGCGCCTTGCCCAGGAACGGCACCAGGTGGTGTTCGCAACAGCTCGCAAATTCGATGTCCTTCACCAGCACCATCTCGTCGTGCGGCTGGGTGAACGTCTTCTGTAAATGCACCCGCGGGTCGGTGTGCAGCCCGCCGAACACCTCGGCGTACATGCGGGCCACCCGCGCCGGCGTCTCCAGCAGCCCTTCGCGGTCGGGGTCTTCGCCCACCGCGATGAGGATCTCCCGCACCGCCTTCTGAATCCGTTCCAAGTCCACGGGCGTCTTCGGCGTGGGGGTGTCGTCGTCCCAGTCGCACGGGGCGTAGCCGGTGGCGAGGGTGCGCAGCAGGTCGGTGGCGGCGTGCGGGTGCGTGCCGTTGCGGGCGGTGGAGGGGTTCAAGGCCGGCTCCGCGGGGGTCGGTGGGATCGGGGGATTCATAGGCACGGCCCGCCGGTCGGGTTCCACTCGTTCCGTCGAATTGTAGCCGTCAGACCCCGTTAGAATATGCCGTATCCCCCGCCCCCTCTCCGGGCGGTCTTTCGTTTCACCCCTCCGACCGCGGGGATCACGCGCATGGCCCTCACCCAGAAGCAGATCGACGAGCAGAAGAAGCAGGTGGAAGAGATGCTCGGGCCGGAGCTGAACAAGCTCGGGTACGCCAAGAGCCTGTTCTTCGGCGTCATCCGTGGCGACGTGCTGTTCCCGTACCCCACGCTCCCGCCGGACCAGCAGCAGGCGGCGGACGGCGCGGCGGCGAAGGTGAAGGCGTTCGCCGACGCCAGCATCGACCACATGAAGATCGACCGCGAGGCCCGCATCCCGGACGAGGTGGTGAAGGGACTGGGCGAACTCGGCGTGCTCGGCATGACCATCCCGAAGGACGTGGGCGGGATGGGGTTCAACCAGCAGCAGTACATGAAGACGATGGAGGTGCTGGGCGGGCACTGCGCCAGCACGGCGGTGTTCGTCAACGCTCACCAGAGCATCGGCGCGCGGGCGCTGGTGCTGTTCGGCACGCCCGAACAACAGAAGCGGTGGCTGCCCGGTTTGCTCGACGGCAGCAAGCTGGCCGCGTTTGCCCTCACCGAACCGGAAGCCGGGTCCGACGCCGGCGGGGTGCAGACGACCGCTACGCCGACCGAGGATGGGAGCGCGTATCTGCTTAACGGCACCAAGCACTACATCACGAACGGCGGCATCGCGGACGTGCTGACGGTGATGGCCCGCACGCCGGACGAGAAGGGCGGCACCAAAGTGACGGCCTTCCTGGTGACGCCCGACATGCCCGGCTTTCACGTCGTCGAAGCCCGCGCGGAGAAGTGCGGCATCCGCGGGACCGCCACCGGCAAGATGACGTTCACGAACGTGAAGGTGCCGAAGGAGAACATTCTGGGCAAGATCGGCCGCGGGCTGCAAGCGGCGCTCACCGTGCTGAACTTCGGCCGCACCACGTTCGGCGCCACCTGCACTGGCCATGCGAAGGCGTGCGTGAAGGCGCTGTGCGAACACGCCAAGAATCGCCGGCAGTTCCAACAGACGCTCGCCGAGTTTCAACTGGTGCAGAAGAAGGCCGGGTTCGCGGCGACGCACACGTTCGCCATGGAAGCGATGACCACGCAGTGCGCCGCGTTCATCGACCGCGGGGCCGACGACTACATGCTCGAAACGGCCATCCTGAAAGTGTTCGCCACCGAGCACCTGTGGACCATCGTGAACGACACCCTGCAAGTGTGGGGCGGCAAAGGGTACTTCAGCGATCAGCCCATCGAGCGGTGGATGCGAGACGCCCGCATCAACACCATCGGCGAGGGGGCGAACGAGGTGCTGAAGGCGTTCATTGCGGTGGTCGGGTGCAAGGCTCCGGGCGAGAAGTTGAAGGGCCTGCGCGACGACCTGCTGGGCGGGCGGTGGAGCCTGGGCAAGCTGTTCAGCGGCATCGGGGCGGGGGCGAAGCTGGCCGCCCCGTGGCTGGCCCACACGCCGAGCGTGCCGGTGAGTCATGCCGACCTGCAATCCGACGCCAAGACCTACGCCGCCCTGGTGAAGCAACTCGGCACCAGCCTACCGCACGTATTCCTGAAGCTGAAGGACGAGGCGGTGTTTGTGCAGGCTCAACTCGTCCACGAACGCCTCGCGGACATCGCCATCGACCTGTACGCCACCGCCTGCGTGCTCAGCCGGCTGGATTCGCTGCTCGCCACGAACGGCAAGCCGGCCACCGACCCGCACGCCGACCCCGCCTTCGGCAAGGCGTTCCTGAAGATGGCCTTCCGACGGATCAAAGCCAACTTCGCCGGCCTCGAAGACAACGACGATGACGCCTGGCTGTCCGCCGCGAAGGCGTCACTGGCGAAGTGGTGAGCTGTCGGCCGATAATCAATTGCCCGAATCGCCGAGGGGAAGCGATGGCCGTGTTGACCGCTCCGCCGCCGGGGATGCTTGCGACCCCGATGTACCCACGGGTGATGCCGCTCCCGCCGTCCAACCCGGTGCGTTGGACGGTCGCCGAGTTTCATCGCGCCCGCTCGTCGGGCGTCTGGGACGGCCGCCGGACGTACCTGATTCGCGGGGTCATCTGGGAGCAAGGGCCGATGAACCTGCCGCACGCCGCTCTCGTCAAGCATGTCGAAGAAGTTCTCGTGCCGGCCTTCGGTGCCGGGTACTGCTTCCGTGCCCAAGTGCCTCTGCTACTCGGGCAAGACATTGACCCGTTTCCGGATCTGGCGGTCGTCTCCGGGCGGACGCTCGACTACCTGCACGTTCACCCCACGTCGGCTCATCTGGTGGTCGAAGTGGCCGACACCTCGCTTGCCGAAGACACGAGGACGAAGGCCGAGCTGTACGCCGCGGGTGGCATTGCCGACTACTGGGTGCTCGACGTGAACGCCCGCCGGTTGCTGGTGTTCCGTGACCCGCGGCCGTTGGCCGGCACCGTCGCCTACCGCACCACCTTCACGCTCGACACCACCCAGACCGTTTCCCCGCTCGCCATTCCCTCCGCCACCATCCGAGTGAGTGACCTCATCCGATGAGCACCCTTGCACTCACCGACCCGACGCCGATCGCGTGGACGGACGCCGAGTTCGACCGCATGGCGGCGGTCGGCATCTTACCCGCGAACCACTCCCGCCACGGGGTGCGGTTCACCCGCGACCAGTACCGGGCGATGGCCGAACATGGTCTCTTCGACGACCGTCGGGTGTTGCTCATTCATGGCGAGGTGCTCGAAATGGCCGCGATGAAAGAGCCGCACGCCGCCGGGTCGTCACTCGTCGTGTACGCTCTTGAAAGCGCGTTCGGCCCCGCCTTCTGGGTGCGGGAACAGAAGCCGCTGGATGTGAACACGGCGAACGACCCGGAGCCGGATGTCGTCGTCGTTCCTGGGAACCCTCGCACGTACAGCAGTTCGCCGACCGCCCCCCACGCCTCACTCGCCCTCGTCGTGGTCGAAGTGGCTGACAACACCCTCGTACAGGACACTTCGACCAAGCCCGAGTTGTATGCCACCGCCGGCGTTCTCGACTACTGGGTACTGGACCTGATGAACGATGTCCTCCTCGTCTTCCGAGACCCGTACCTGCTTCCCGGCGGGACGAAGACGTTCCGCACGTGTACCACCTACATCGCCACCGATTCCGTCACCCTGCTGGCCGTGCCGAATACCCCGATCCCCGTCGCGGACCTCCTCCCATGACCACTGCCACTCTCACCGACCCGACGCCGATCACGTGGACGGACGCCGAGTTCGACCGCATGGTGGCGGTCGGCGTGCTGCCGGCGAACCACTCCCGCCGCGGGGTGCGGTTCACCCGCGAACAGTTCCTGCTCTTGGACGAACACGCCTTCTTCACCGACCGCCGGGTTATGCTCATCCACGGCGAGGTGCTCGAAATGGCCACGATGAAGCAACCGCACGCCTCCGCCGTGTCCGGAGTGGCGGATGCGTTCCGCCTCGTGTTCGGTCACGGGTTTTACGTCCGGGAGGAAAAACCGCTGGACGTGAACACCGCCAACGAGCCGTTCCCGGACGTGACGGTTGTTCCGGGCAGTCGCAAAACCTACGCCCTGACCCCGACGGCGGCGGTGGCCCTCGTCGTGGTTGAGGTCTCGGACACGACGCTTTCCTTCGACACCACCACGAAGGCCGAACTGTATGCCACCGCCGGCATCGCGGATTACTGGGTGGTCGATGTGGTGAACGAACTGCTGCACGTCTTCCGCGACCCGACCCCACTCGCGGGGGTGATGGCCTACCGCAACTGTACCACCTACACTGCCACCGATTCTGTCACCCTGCTGGCCGTGCCGAATACCCCGATCCCCGTCGCGGACCTGTTGCCATGACCACCCGTGACGCCCTCGAAGCGGCCCTGATCGCCAACCCGGACGACGTGGTGCGGCACGCGGCGTATGCCGACCTCTTGCTCGAACAGGGCGACCCGCGGGGCGAGTACATCCGCCTGCAACTGGCGGCCGAGGACCGCAACCAGCCGGCGAGCAAGCTTCGGGAGTACGAGCAGGCGGCGTTCGAACTGCGGCAGGCCCACGAACAGGAATGGCTCGGCGACCTGTGGCAATTCATCCAGCGTCCGCCTTCAGCCAGGTCGGTCGCCGTGCCGATGGAACCGGATGTAACGGTGACGTGGCGGCGGGGGTGGGTCGACGGCATTCGCATCGGTCAGTTGTCAAACGAGTTGGTGCGGGCGATTGCCACCAACGCGTTCACCCGGCTGCTCGGCTCGTTCGCGGTCGAGCAGAATACAGAGCTGATGGAGATTCGGACTGCCCCGTATGAGATGCCCGTGCAGGTCAGTTTGCAACCCCTCATCGACGCCTGGCGGTTCGCCAAACTGCGGCACTTTGAAATGGGATCGGTGGAACAGCGGGTGGCGGCGGAAGGCTACGGACTGGGTGACGCGGTGGATGTGATGCCGCACTTGGAATCAATCCGCCTGTGCGTCGATCAGTTCTCCGAGTCGGTGCTGTTCGGGGGGGGATACCCGCGGCTGCACACCATCGACATCACGTATAACAACCCGCGGTGTCGATTCTACCTGCTCGGCTTTCACGAAGATCTGCCGAACCTGCGGCGGCTCAGTCTGGACACGGTCGCCATCATACCCAATAGCGACGAGACAGGATCGAGGCGGGAGCCGATCACGCCGACCGACTTGCAGATGTTCTTCCGCACCAAGCACCTGAAGGCGCTGGAATACCTGACGTTTCGCAACGGCGAGTTCGGCGACGCCGGTGTCGAGGAGCTGCTGGCGTCCGGGTTCATCACGCGGCTGAAGGGACTCGACCTGTGCCGGTCCAACATCACCGACACCGGGGCGGAGTTGCTGGCTCGGCACCCGCACACGCCGAAGCTGGAATACCTTCACCTCGACAACAACCTGCTCTCGCCCATCGGCATCGACGCGCTCGAAACGGCCGGCCAGCGGATCAGCCCGAACCAGTTGTTCGGCCCGGCCCCGCGAGACTACGCCGCCGAATTCGACGCCGAGGTCCGGGCCGAGCTTGGGATGGACGACACCCCGCGAAACGACGACGAGCCGTTTTGAGTGCTCTGCTCGCTCCGCGAGCGGCTTCGGATCCCGCTCGCGGAGCGAGCAGAACACAATGGACCCGCACGAGCCATTCCTGAAGGCGATCCTGGCGAGTCGGTACGACGACCTGCCGCGGCTGGTGTACGCCGACTGGCTGGAGGAGAGCGGCGACCCGGCGAACACCGCCCGTGCCCACTTCATCCGCACACAGATTCACCTCGAAACCGCCGACCCTCGGTCCGACCTGTTTCACGAAATGAAGGCGCTCGAAGCCCGCATCCTTGACTGGTATCTGGATGATTGGCGGCACGAACTGCCAGAACCGCTGTGGTACTCGGACGCCCTGCAAAACGTGCGATGGCGGCGGGGCTTCCCGGACGACCTGGGGCCGATGACGGTGGCTGAGTTCTACACTTTTGGAGCTGCCGCCGTCTGGCAACTTCCATTCACGAGCCTGCACCTCACCGGGCGGAGTGAGACGTTCCCCTTTGATCGCTTTCTGGAGTTCGGGCAACTGTCGAAGCTCACCTTCACCACTTTCCACCAACTCGTCAGTCCGTTGGAGGACGAGCTGGTATTCCCGACTCAAACTTTCTCCGCACTCTTGGCCGCCACCGTATTCAGTTCGCTCCGGCACCTCGACCTGTCCGAGAATCGCATCACCGATGCTTGGCTCATTCGGTTCGCCGCGGCCTACCCTTCCACCAGCTTCGCCCCCACCCTCGAAACGCTCGACCTGTCCCGCAACTTCGGCATCACCGACGCCGGCGCTAACGTTCTGGCCACCGCTCCGGGCCTGGAGCGCCTCAAGTCGCTCCGCCTTCGTGACACTGGCATCACTGCCCGCGGGATGAGCATGTTGCGGAAGCGGTTCGGGAGCCGCCCGCCTTGGATTGTTCACTTCGCCCGCATCCTGTACGCTCAACTTGTCCCGCCTGCCCTCCCCCAATCTGCCGGAGTCGTCATGTCACGTCGGTTGCTGCACCACTTCGCACTCGCTTTGACTGGCGCGCTCGCGCTGGTCGCCGTCGCCGTGCCGCCGAAAGACCCGACCACCGTGCCCGACAAGCCGAACGTCGATGCCGATAACGCTTTGAAGGCGATCAGCGTGCCGAAGGGGATGACGGCCGAACTGTGGGCGGCCGAGCCGCTGATGGCCAACCCGGTCGCCTTCTGCTTCGACGAGAAGGGCCGGGCCTATGTGGCCGAGACGACGCGGTTCGAGAAGGGCGTGCCCGACACCCGCCAGCACATGTACTGGCTCGACGAGGACATCGGCAGTCGGTCGGTCGAAGACCGGCTGAAGATGTACGAGAAGCACAAGTACGGGGCGAAAGACAAGCTGTTCACCGAGTACGACGACCAGGTGCGGATGGTGTGGGACGCCGACGGCAAGGGCAAGGCGACCACGAGCACCGTGTTCAGCAAGGGGTACAACCAGCTCAAGGACGGCCTCGGGGCCGGCGTGCTAGCCCGCAAGGGGAGCGTCTACTTCACCAACATTCCCGACCTGTACAAGCTGACGGACAAAGATGGCGATGGCGTGGCGGAGGTGAAAGAGAGTCTGGCCACCGGGTTCGGCGTGCGGGCGCAATTCCTGGGCCACGACATGCACGGCCTGCGGATGGGGCCGGACGGCAAGCTGTACTTCAGCATCGGCGACCGCGGGCTGAACGTGGTGACGGTGGACAAGAAGAAGCTCTACCTGCCTGACGAAGGCTGCGTGCTGCGGTGCGACCCGGACGGCAAGAACATGGAGATCGTCCACCGCGGGCTGCGGAACCCGCAGGAGTTGGCCTTCGACGACTTTGGAAATTTGTTCACCTACGACAACAACTGCGACAGTGGCGACAAGGCCCGCTGGGTGCAGATCGTGGAAGGCGGCGATAGCGGCTGGCGGTGCGGCTACCAGTACGGCACGCTCATGCACACGCCCGCCGTGGCCCAGGGCAACCGCGGCCCGTGGAACACCGAGAAGATCTGGCACGTGCCCGGACCCGAAGGCACCCCGCCTGCGTACGTGGTGCCGCCGCTGCTGCACTTCGGCAACGGCCCGGCCGGCATCACCCACTACCCCGGCGTCGGGTTGAACGACAGGTACAAGGACCACTTCTTCTGCTGCGACTTCACCAGTAATCCGGGCGGCAGCAAGATCTGGGCGGTCAGCGTGAAGCCGAAGGGGGCCAGCTTCGAGGTGAAGAACCCGGAGGCGTTCGTGTCGAACATGGTGCCGACCGACTGCGAGTTCGGCCCGGACGGGGCGTTCTACTTCAGTGACTGGGTGGGCGGGTGGAGTCCCCCAGGGAAAGGCCGCATCTTTCGCGTGACCGACGCCGAGGCGATGAAGAACCCCGCCGTCGCCGAGGCGAAGAAGCTGTTGGCAGAGGGGTTCGAGAAGAAGAGAGTGGATGAGCTAGCGAAGCTGCTCGGCCACCTGCACCAGCAGGTGCGACTCGAAGCGCAGTACGAGTTGATGGTGCGACCCGTGAAGGACGTTCTGGATGAGTTGAAAAGAGTCTCAGCAGATGAGAAGAACCCCGTTGGGCGACGCCATGCGATCTGGGCACTGGGTCGTTTGCCAGTGGAACCTGATGTGATGCACTGGCTCGGCGATCTCGGCATGAAGGCAGACGTACCCACGCAGTTGGCTATTCTGAGAGCGATTCGTTGGCAGAAGACGAAGACTAGCGATCACAGGTTCGTGGACGCTGCACTGAAAAGCTCTGACCCGATGGTGCAGGCCGAAGCCGCCAGGACCGTCAGCCACATCTGGACCTCGAAAGATAAGAACACCGTCCAAGTGGTCGGGCCGCTCTACGAACTGTTGAAAGCGAACAACGACAAGGACGTGTACCTCCGCCAAGCCTGTGTCGAAGGCTTGGTCCAGTCGCACCTCAACCCGCGTGATCTTGTTTCGACCTCGGAGAATTCAAATGGCAGTGCCTCTGACTCTGCCGCTGTTCGTATGGGAGTGGTACTCACCCTGCGGCGACTGGAGTCAGAGAAGCTTGCCGTGTTCCTGACCGACCCCGACCCGAAGGTCTCGGCCGAAGCCGCTCGGGCAGTTCACGACGTGAACATCGCCGGTGCGATGCCCGCGCTCGCGGCGCTCACCGAAAAGGCGACTGACGAGGTGGTCGTGTTCCGCGCGCTGTCGGCCAATTTCAAACTCGGCAAACCGGAGCACGCGGAGCGGCTGGCGAAGTTCGCGGCGGACGCGAAGCAGCCCGACTACCTGCGAGCAACGGCGCTTAAACTGCTCGCCGATTGGCCGAAGCCAAGCAAGCGGGATCACATCACCGGGATGCGGCAAGACCTGGCCGAGCGCAAAGCGGAGGTGGCGGTAGCAGCCCTCAAGCCGGTGCTGGCGAAGGTGTTCGTTGGCTCCGCGACGGTGCGGAAGGAGGCCGCCGAGTGTGCGAAGAAGCTCGGCCTGACCGACGCCGGTCCGCTGCTGTTCGCCACCGTTACGGACGCCAAGCAGCCGGTGAACCTGCGGGTTGATTCGCTCTTCGCTCTCGAAGAGGTGAAGGGCAAGGAACTCGAGACCGCGCTCAAAATGATGGCTGACACTGACGAGCCGAAGCTGCGGGGGGCGGTGCGGGTGATCCGCGCCAAGGCCGACCCGAAGGCCGCGGCGAAAGACCTCCCGCTGTTGCTCGCCGACGACAAGGCTGCCGAGGTAGAGAAGCAGATGGCGTTCGAGGCGCTCGGCAAGCTGCCCGAGAGCAAGGAGGCCGACGACGCCCTCGCCGCGTGGTGCGACAAGTACCTCGCCGGCAAGGTGCCCGACGCGCTGAAGCTCGACGTGCTAGAAGCCACGAAGGCCCGTGCCGAGAAGGACAAGCTGAAACTGCACGCCGACCTGCGGGCCAAGCTGAAGGCCATCGATACCGCCGCCCGCGCCGCCGAGGCGACCGACCACCTGAGCCGCAACCGCGAAACCCTCGCCGGCGGGGACGCCGCCCGCGGGCGGGACATCTTCCTGAACACCGCCGCCGTGTACTGTCAGCGGTGCCACAAGCTCGACGGCCAGGGCGGGGAGGTCGGTCCCGTCATCAACGGCATTGCGAAGGACAAGACCCGCGAGTACCTGCTGGAGTCGATCACGCACCCGAACAAGCAAATCGCCAAGGGGTACGAGAGCGTGCTGCTCACCCTGCTCGACGGCCGCACCGTCACGGGTGTGTTGAAGAGCAAGGACAAGAAGGAGTACGTCATCGGCACGCCGGAAGGGAAGATCGTGACCGTGCCCGCCGGGGATGTGGACGGCGAACGCCCCGACAAGAGCGCGATGCCCGACGACCTGGTGAAGAAGCTGAGCAAGCGGGAGCTGCGTGACGTGATCGAGTTCCTGAGCGGCCTGAAAGAGCCGGAGAAGAAGTGAACTACACGAGCGGCGACAACGAGGGAGCGGAACAACCACCCGCTCCCTTGCGGTCGCGGCTCGTCGGAGGGTTTCTCATGCCGACGCTGATTCTCGACCCTCGGATTGAAGGGCTCTACCGTACGGATTTCCATGATCGTTACCGCGAGTGCTGGGAGGGAACCGACATCGTGCCCCCGATGCCAAACAATGAGCATACCCGACTGGTCTCACAGTTCAGTTCGGTCTTCTCCAGTCTCGTGGATTGGGACGCCGGGGAGCAAGCCGTCCCCGGTGCCAACCTGTCTGACCGCGTGGCCGGGTGGACGCAGAACTACCGGTGTCCGGATGTGCTAGTCTACCTCCGCGGGAATCCGGCCGTCGATCACGGCACCCACTGGGTTGGCGGTCCTGACTTCGCCGTCGAAATCATCAGCCACGGCGAAGACCCGCATGCGAAGTTCGTCTTCTACGCGGCGGTGAACACCCGTGAGGTGCTGGTCGTCGAGCGCGACCCTTGGGCGGTCGAGTTGTTCGTGCTGGCCGACGGGCGGCTGGTGACGGCCGGTCGGTCCGATGTGGTGAACGATGTGGTATTGACGAGTGCCGCACTCGGGCTGACGTTCAAGCTCGTGACCGGCACCCCCCGCCCGCGGATCGAAGTGACGCATCCTACGACGGGCAAGAGTTGGGTCGTCTAATGCTGGAACCGGGAACGCAGTGGCCCGGTGTATCAAACTCAACCCGTCCCTGCGTTCCCGGGTCCACAAATCACTTGGCCTTCGTCAAAACCGCC
>JANNVG010000168.1:0-3581 GCA_031414395.1 Fimbriiglobus sp. | reverse complement strand
GTTGAACACGCCGAACCCGAACGAGTTCCAACAGGCCGTGTCGGTCGCCCGTGCCAGCCGCCTGGGGCACAACCCGGACTCGGACATCTACAGCGACAAGCCGAAGTTCGTGGAGCCGCAGAACACGGCCGTCGCCTACCGCCGGCGGGTGTTTCAAACGGTCGGGCTGTTCGACCAGAAGTTCGATGCGTGCGAGGACGTGGAGTTTAATCAGCGCGTCTACGAGGCCGGGCTGAACTGCTACTTCGAGCCGAAGTTGAAGGTGGTGTACCACCCGCGGGGGCACTGGAAGGCGCTGTTCACGCAGCTCGGGCGGTACGGGTGCGGGCGGGCGCGGCTGGCGACGAAGTTGCCGAAGTCGCTGACGGTGCCGGCGCTCATCCCCCCGCTGTGGGTGCTCTGGCTGGCCGTCGGCCCGCTGCTGTGTCTGGCGTGGTCGCCGCTCTGGTGGGTGTACGGCGGGCTGCTGGCGATGTACCTGGGCGTGGTGATGCTCTTCTCGGTGAAGCTCGGGCGGAAGGTGCCGCTCCGGGTGGGCTGGCGCATCCCGCTCGTGTTCGTGGGCATCCACTTCGGCTTCGCGTGGGGCTTCTGGAAAGAGGTGGTGCGGAACTGTCAGCGGATGTTGAAAACGGCACGCGGATGACGCGGATTTCAGCGCGGATGAACACGGATGAAGACCAGATTTCACCGCCGAGGACACAAGAGGGCACATGAGGGGAAGACAGAGTGAGGAAAGTTGACTCGGTCAAACTCTCCGTGCTTTCTCTCGTGCCCTTATGTGCCCTCGGCGGTGAATCTCTTCCTCGGCTCTGATCCGTGTTCATCCGCGCTGAAATCCGCGTCATCCGCGTGCCAACTGCATTCCTCACATCACTTCCGGATCACCACATCCACGCCCGGCGAGCCGTCGGGCACCTTCTCGCTCCGCTCGGCTTCTCCGCCGATCTGCCACTTGAACGCCGCCGGCAGTTCGGCCGCCATCACCGTCTTGCTCGGCAGCGTGACCGTCTGCCCGTCCACCGTCAGCAAAATGTCGCGGGCCGATTTGTTCACGAACGTCACGCCCCGCTTGGCGGTCAGCACGTTCTTCCCGTCACGCGGGTACACGTCCACCACGGCCGCGTCCGACAGCGGGCTGCTGTTCGCCACGGTCTTCTTGTTCGCCTCGACCGGCTGGGCCACGCCGCCGCCGCCCTCCACCTTCGGCAGGTCGAAGTTGAACTCGGGCAGTTTCTCCGGCGGCTTGGGGGCGTCGGCCGGCTTCTTCGGCGTGTCGCTCGGGGCGGGTTGTGGCTTGGCCAGGGGCACATCGCCGATGGGCGGGATGTCGAAATCGAGCTTGCCCAGGTCGGGCTTACTGGACGGCGGGGCGGGCGGCACGGCCGGCGGCGGGATGCGGTCGGTCGGCGGCACCACTTGCTTCACTTCCGGCTTCGGCTCGACCGCCACCGGCTTGATCGGGTTCGGCTCGGTGACCACGGGCGCTTTCTTCGGCGGGTCCATCCGCTCGGGCACGATGGTCGGCCCCTGGGTCGGGGCGACCGTGCCGGTGGCCGGCGGGCAGTGGATGACCGGACCATGAACGATCACCCCGTACACAGGTGGGCAGTGCGTGACGACCACCGGCGTGGGGCAGACGCACGGGTCGAAGGCGGTCGCCCAGTCGGGGGCGCACAGCACGGCCAGCAGTGCGGGGACGAGAAGTTGACGAACCATGTGGCAGACTCCTTTCTGCTCCCCGCAACGGCAACACTGTAGCCGGGGTCTGTGACCCCGGTCCCGACCGGCCTCACAGAGGCCGGCTACAGTAATCGCATCCTTCCGCGAGTTCGGCTCGCGTCCGGGGCGGGTGAGAGGGTAGATTAGACCGACTTTGCCGCCGCGGTTCAAACCGAAAATCCGGAACATCCCATGCGACCCGCCCTCACGCTCGCCCTGCTGCTCGTCGGGTCGGTGGCGTTCGCCCAGGCCGAGCGGTACGAACTGGCCGCCCGGCTGAAGGCGTTCGAGGCCGAGTGGGACAAGCAGACGGACGAGGACGCTCGCAAAAGGGCGCTCAAAGACCTGCCACAAGTGACCACGCAGTTCTTCAGCTTCCAACTCGGTGCCGCCGGCAAGACGCTCGACGAAGCACGCTTCGCGTTGCAAAGCGACAAGCCGCAATCGGACGCGGTGCTGTGGGCAACGAGCCTCTACCCGGAGGTGAAACTGCGGCTGACCACCGAGAAGGATGTGCCGATCACGGTGAAGCAGTTCTACAGCGTGAAGGCGGAGAAGCCGAAGGGCGTGAGCATCCGAGCCGGGTTCGACGGCAAGACGTGGACGACCGCCGACGTGGACAAGCTGCCGGTGAAGCTGAGCGTGCCGACTCCCGACACGGTGAAGCGGCCTGCCGACCTGACGCTAACGGTGGAAGTCGTGGCTGACGGGAAGACGTTGGCGAGCCGCACAGTCGGCGTGAGCGTGATCGACCAAGCGACCCTGACGCTTTGCGAAGTGGTGGCGAAGCGGCTCAGGAAGATGGAGGATCTGACGTTTGAGGACGTATCGTTCTTGCAGAATGCGGAACTGCTCCGTGACCTTGCCGGCGGGACCATTCCCGAGTCCGACGTTCCGGCGACAAGCCTGTACTTCTTTTCAGCCGGGACACTGCTTCGCACTGAAACCGAAGTCTTCCGGTTGGGTCCGGATACGGCGGGCGACCTTCGCATCAGCATCCCGACCGGCGAGAAGGGCAAGACCGTCACCCCGTGTCGGCTGTTCGTGCCAGAGAAACTGGACGCCAAGAAGCCGGTGCCGCTGGTGGTGGCCATGCACGGGGCGGGCGGGTCGGAGAATATGTTCTTCGAGGGCTACGGCAACGGCCACATCGTGAAGCTGTGCAAGGAACGCGGCTGGCTGCTCGTTTCGCCGCGGGCCGGGTTGGGCTTCGGCCTCGGCGGTGCCCCGCCGGTCGGCGACATCATCGACGTGCTGGCCACACGATACCCCATCGACGCGAAGCGGGTGTTCATCGTCGGGCACAGCATGGGGGCGAGCATGGCCATCAATGCCGTTCAACAGTGGCCAGGCAAGTTCGCGGCGGTGGCGTGTTTAGGGGGTGGCGGCAGTGTGCGGAAGGCGGAGGCGTTCGCCGAACTGCCGGTGTTCGTCGGCGTGGGCGACAAAGATTTCGCACTGAAGACGGCGAAGGGTTTGCAGACGGCGCTGGAGAAGGCGAAGGCGAAGAACGTGACGTTCAAGGAGTACCCGGACGTGGAACACCTCGTCATCGTGCGGGAGGCTCTGGGCGACGTGTTTGACCTGTTCGATAAAGTGAAGTGACCCGAACGAGCCGCACGCCGTCAGGCGTCGGTTCCGGGCGAACCCCGACCGCAAGGTCGGCGGGTGGTGGGTCAGGTGGCTGATCTCGCACCCGCGGCCCTTGCGGGCCGGGTTCGCCAAAACCACCACACGCATTCCAGGAGGGAACGACATGACCCGGATGATCCTGACCGCCGCCGCTCTGCTCGCCGGCGGCCTCGCCTTCGCCCAAGACAAGGCGATGGAAGGCGCGTACACGCTCAAGTCGGCCATGC
>JANNVG010000167.1:0-6177 GCA_031414395.1 Fimbriiglobus sp. | reverse complement strand
ACCCCGCCCGCAAGGGCGGTGGGTGCGTGCCGCGAGTGGTTTGCACCCGCCGCCCTTGCGGGCGGGGTTCGCCTAAACTGCCGCTTCCTCCTTGAACAGGTCGCTGATGCTCTGGTCTTCGTGGATGCGGCGGATGGCGCTGGCCAGCAGCGGGGCGACGGTGATGACCTTCACGTTCGGCAGCTTGTCCGCCTTGTCCTTGCTCAGCGGGATGCTGTCGGTGAAGGCCACGCACTCGATGGTCGGGTCTTTCAGGTGGTCGATCGCCTTGCCCACCAGCAGGCCGTGCGTGGCGCACACGAAGATCCGCTTCGCCCCGTGCACCCGTGCCACCTTGATCGCCCCGGCCATGCTGCTGCCGGTGCTGATCATGTCGTCGAAGATGACCACCGTCTTGCCCTCCACGCTCGCCCCGATCAGGTGCTCGGCCTTCGTGTCCTCGGCGTTCACCCGCCGCTTGTCCACCACCGCGATCTGCCCGCCCAGTCGCCCCTGATACTTGAGCGCCTTCTTCACGTTCCCCTCGTCGGTGCTCAGTACCACCAGCTCGTTCGGCGGGATGCCCAGGCTCCGCACGTGCTGGGTGATCTCCTTCACCGCGTACAGGTGGTCCACCGGGATGTTGAAGAAGCCCTGAATCTGGGCCGCGTGCAGGTCCAGGCAGAGCACGCGGTTGGCCCCGGCGGTGGTCAGCAGGTCGGCCACCAGCTTCGCCGAGATGGGCACCCGGCCGGTGTCCTTGCGGTCCTGGCGGGCGTACCCGAAGTACGGGATGACGGCCGTGATGCGGGCCGGGCTGCTCCGCTTGAAGGCGTCCAGAATCACCAGCAGTTCCATCAGGTTCTCGTTCACCGGCGGGCAGGTCGGCTGGACGATGAACACGTCCTTCCCCCGCACGTCCTCGTCGATCCGCACCGAACTCTCGCCGTCCGGGAAGTTGCCCAGATTAATGTTGCCGAGCGTGACCGTCGTGCCGAGTTGGCCGGACAGGCTGCGGGCGATGCCCTCGGCGAGCGGGCGGTTGGCCCGCCCGCTGAAAATCTTCAGCTTGCTGGTGGTGGACGTGGCGAGCACGAGCGCTCCGAGAGGGGGGCAACCGACGGGGGACACCCGGCGGGGGAACCAGCCCGCCCGGACGGCGCGAGGGGGCGCGCGCGGCCGGCGAAGGGCGAGGGGTATTATGCTCGCCCGCCACCCCAATCAGCAAGTGGTTCGAGAGGAAGTCATTCGTCACCCGTCACTGGTCATTCGGACGGAGTTTCGCTGGCCTGAATGGCCCTGGCTGGTGACGCATGACTGGTGACAAATGACTCCCGCGCGCGATCCGCCACGGCGTCCAGGAGCGACGGGTGGCCGGCGAGCGGGGCGGCCAGCTTGAAGGCGACGCGCGGGAACTCGGCGGCCAGCGAGTCGCGGGCGTTGGCCAGGTCTTCGGTCACGTGCTTGCCGGGGGAAAGGAAGTACGGCAGCAGGACCACGCTCGTCGCCCCGGCTGCCACGCACTTCGCCCCGCCGGCGCAGATGTCCGGCACGGCCAGCTCCAGGTACGAGCACTGCACGACCGCGAACAGGTTCCGTCGCCGCATCTCCGCGGCGACGAATTCCAGGTCGGCGTTCGCCTCGGCCCGCCGGCTGCCGTGGGCGATGAGCAGGAGTGCGTTCATGCCCGCATGGTAGGGGATCCGCGTCGTGAACACCACTCCGTTGAATTTCGGGCGGAAGTGGACTCGTCGCCGTGCGTGGGTCTCGGCTCGCTCCGCTCGCTCGGACTCCCCACACCCGATCTCTGAGTAGCCCTGCCCCAGACGCTACACGGACTTGAGATCCGCTCGAGTGGGGCATTGCACCTGAACTGTAGGGCGGGCGAGACGGGCAACGCCCGGCGACCCCCGCCGCCGACCACCCGTCGGCGGGGGTCGCCGACGAAGCGTCGGCTCGCCCGCCCTACCAAAACATTCACCGCCCTTGCCGTTGTTGCAGGTATTCCGCCAAGGCCAACCCCAGGTCCTGGTCCGTCCGCACGAGGGTGTAGTCGATTTGCAGGGTGCGGCAGGCGTTCTCCACTTCGGCCAGGTGTGCCCGCAGGCCGGACAGGTACTGCTCGCGGATGCTCGCCGGGTCGGTGCTGATCTCGGGCAAGCCCTCCAGCCCGCGGAAGAGCGTCGGCTGGCGGAACGGGAAATCGACCTCGGCCGCGTCGAGCACCTGCACCACCACCACCTCGTGCCGTTGTGACCGCAAGATGCGCAGGCCGTTAATCAGGTCCGGCACGTCATCCAGTAAATCGCTGAAAATGAACACCACACCGCGGCGGCCGAACAGCCCGCCCATGTCTTCGAGCGCCGACCCGGTGTTCGACACGCCGGGGAACGGCCCGTCGGCCAACTGGCGGATGAGTTCCCGCAGCTTGCCGCTGCCGCCGCCCAGCCGCCCGCCCGATTTCAACTGGTCGGCGTACAGTTGATACCCGATGGTGTCGCCCTGCTGCGTGATGAGATATCCCAGAGCGGCGGCGAGCGTGCAGGCGGTGTCGTACTTGGTGCGGGGTTTGCCGTCCGTGCCCTTCACCGTGCCCACGGCCATGCTCTCGCTGGCGTCCACCACCATCCACGCGACCAGGTTGGTTTCCTGCTCGTACTGCTTGAGCTGGTAGCGCTCGGTACGGGCGTACACCCGCCAGTCGATGTGCCGGGTGTCGTCGCCGGGGGCGTACTCGCGGTGCTGGGCGAACTCGACGGCGAACCCGTGCCGCGGGCTGCGGTGGCGGCCGGCCAGATACCCCTCGACCACCTGCTTGGCGTCGAGTTCGAGCTTGTCGATGCGGGCGAGGATGGCGGGCGTGAGTGCGGCAGGCATGGGGGCATTGTAGGCGAACCCGGCCCGCAAGGGCCGCGGGTGGAAGGCACAACGCCCACGCACCCGCGGCCCTTGCGGGCCGGGTTCGCCAGATCGGTTCGCCTCACCCCTTCACCACCTCCACCAGCCCCTTCGTGTCCCACGCCACGGCCCACGCGGCGGCGTGCGCCGACTTCGGGTCGGTCGGCGTCACCGCCACCTTCTTCTTCGCCGGCGGCGGCTTGCCCGTCTTGCCGTCCCCGTTGCCGTTGCCGTTGCCGTTGCCGAACAGCCCGTGGCGGAACGTCACCCCCGGCAGGTACGCCAGCAGCATGGTCATCATGAACAGGCTGAACACTAGCAGGCCCATAAACACGCCGATGCCGAAGTGCAGCAGGAAGCCGCCGATCACCATGTACGGCCGCAGGCGGGTCCACACCAGGAACGGCAGGCCGATCTCCATGAACAGGGTGAACGCCACGCCCACCGTGGCGACGGTGCTGTACAGCGGGCGGTTGGAGAACACCCACCGCATCAGGTTCTCGTACCACTCGAAGTGGATCATCGTGAACTCGGGGTTCACCACCGTCAGCCACATGGCGTCGGTGCTCCACCACGTCGCCCCCTTCAGCTTGGCCAGCCCGGACGCCATGTAGATGAAGCAGAAGTGGACTTGCAGCAGCCGCTGGGCGAACCCGCACGCGAGCGACGGCGGGGGGGCGGTCAGGAAGGCCGCACAGGTGGCGTCGATGCCGCCGCACCGGGCGAGGCTGGCGCGGGTGGCGCGGTAGCGGGCGATCACCCGATCCAGCGACAGCGCCGCCCCGCTGTTGGCGATCATCAGGTAGATGAGCAGGATGTTCATCATCGTGTCCTGCCCGAACAGCACCTGCGGGTTGCGGTGCAGGTACGACACCGCCGCCAGCCACGTGAGCACCGACGTGACTCGCGTGAACAGCCCGAGGGTGAACATGAGCAGCACCACCAGCACGCCCACGTGGGCGACCCACATCTCGCCCGGCTCGGTGACGTGGAACCAGATGGAGAAGGTGGGCGTGCCCGCCCGCTGCAAGTACCGCTCCTCGTACCCCCACCGCTCCAGGTAGCGGATCCGCCGCTCCCGCTCGAACGCCGGCACCGGGTCGGCGCTGTCGCGGAGGAACTCGAGCAGGTTGTCCCGCAGCACCGTGCCCAGGTTCTGCAAGTAGGTGATGACGGTCGTCTTGTCCCGCACGTCGGCCGGCAGGGTGGTGACGAAGGCGTCCAGGTCGGCGGCGAACGCCTTCATCGCCAGCGTCAGGAGCGCGGCCACTCGCGGGTGGTCGGGCAGCGGCTCGAGGGCCGCGGCCGTCGCCGTCATCGCCGCGGCCTCCTGCGGGTACTCCCGCTCGATCCGGCGGGCGACGTCCCGCAGCTCGCGGGCGATGTGCCTCAGCCCGCGGAACAGGCGGTTCTCGTTCGGGGTGCGGTCGTAGTTCTTCAGCCGGTTGGCGAACGTGCGGAGGTCGGCGGTCAGCGCCTCGTCGGCCGCCCCGTCCGCGCGGCGCTTCGTGGCCAGGCGGTCCACGTCGTTCGCCACTCCTTCCAGGGCTTTCCACGGGCCGGTGTGGTCGGGCAAGCTGGCGGCGTACCCGGCCAGTTGGCGGGCGGTCACGGCGTCGGCCAGTTCGGTCAGCGCCGCCCCCTTCGGGTCGTTCGCCGGCTGCGCGGCGGCCAAGTCCCGAAGCTCCTTCGCCAGCCGTTGCGCGTCGGCGGCGGGCATCTTGGCGAGCGGCCCGCCCCACGAGCCGTCGGTGTTCCGCAGGTAGCCGACGGAGATCCAGTCGAACACCTCCGGCGGCGGCTTGTCGTTCTTGTCCACCGGCAGTTCGCCCGTGAGCGTCTTCAGGGTGTTGGCCCGCACGTCGGCGTTCGGGCTGAGCGTCAGCGAGTAATCGACGGCGAACCACGACAGCGCGAACGGCATGAACGGGTGGACGCCGGGATACCGCGGCAGGGAGGTGCCGTTCAGGATGCCGGACTCGTCCAGCACCCGCAGCTTGCGGGCGAGCACGGCCTTGTCGGCCGGCAGCGCCCGCACCCAGTCGAACACCGCCTTCCGCGCCCCGTCGGTTTCGGGGAAGGCGGCCGAGCGGGTCAGCTCCTCGTGCTCCCACCCGGTCGTCGGCAGGCGGGTCGGCTCCTCCCACCGGGTGCGGTTGGCCGTCTCCAGGTCGTACCAGGCGTCGCGGCCGAAGAAGGCGGTCAGGTCGAACGAGAACACCAGGTGCACGTACAGCACCAGGCAGCCGGTGACGATGCGGATGAACGCCATCGCCGTCGGGTCGGTCGGGCGGAACCAGAAGCCGAGGAACTTGTCCCAGGCGGCCGTCACCGCGGGCGGGGTGGTCACTCCTTGCCCTCCCAGGGGAACTCGCGGCCGGCGTACCGCGACATCCAGTCGACGAAGTTCAGCTCGTCTTTGCCCACGTTCGGCGTGTACTGCACCGGCGTGTACCAGTAGAGGAGCGGGTCGTTCGGGTCTTTCAACGTGCCGTCGGGCGTGTACTCGCCCAGGTAGTACGGGGCGTACACGGCCGGGTGGTACGGGCTGAGGCCGCCCGTCTTGGTGGGGATGGTCTTGTCGTAGTTCGGGTTCCGCTCGCGGTACCGCATCACCTCGGCGTTGTCGTACTCCAGGAACTGCGGCGCCTCGATGATGCGGTGCTCGACGCGGAACATCTTCATGCCGGTCACGCGGTAGTGGAACACCTTCTCCTCCTTCGTCCCGTCCGGGCGGGTGCGGAGTTCCGTCCGCAGGCGGGTGTACGCCACCGCCAGGTGGCGGGCGTAGCTCGGGTAGATGGCCCGGCGGGTGGCCTGCTGCGGCTGGCGGTACTGGGCCAGGTCCACCTGAAACTGCCCGAGGGTGGCGTTCGGCACGGCCACCTGCTTGCCGCTCCGGTGCTCCTGGTTGGCCACCCGCCGCTGCACGATCGTGTCCCGCTCCCACGTGGCCGGGAGCATCGTGCCGGGCGTGCTGTACGAGGCCAACTCGGTGAGCGACAGGCGGCGGTAGTACGTCAGCCCGAGCGGGTCTTTGTAGTTGTCCCGCCGCTTCGGCAGGTCCACCCACTCGGCCGTCGTCCGCTTGCCGTCGGCCGCGTCCGGGTCGTCGATTTCGTACTCCAGCAGGATGAAGAACTTGCTCGCCGGGCCGGGGTCCGGGGAGTAGAAGTGGTAGGCGTTGCTCTGGTACGAGAAGCGGAAGTACGGCAGGTAGAACCGCTGGGCGGACTGGTTCGACATCCACGCCGTGCGGCCCTGCGTGTCCGGCCAGGTGGTGGCGGTGAGCGTGCCGCC
>JANNVG010000166.1:0-3145 GCA_031414395.1 Fimbriiglobus sp. | reverse complement strand
CGTCCGCCCCGGATTCCGAGCTTAACTACCTATTATTCCCCTGGGCCCTTACCCGTGACCACCTTATCATCTGTGCCCGATTACCCCCACCCACCCGCGCCCCTGGCGGGCCGGGTTCGCCAAGACCCGACCCCGTGCGATACGATAGTGGGGTAGCCCTCCACTCCCCCGGATCGACGCTCATGGCCGCCGTCCCGCTCACCAAATACGCCGTCCACCTCCGCCCGGCCGACAACATCGCCGTCGCCGCCCGCGGCATCCCGGCCGGCACCGCGCTCACCTTCGACGGCGGCACCGTCGTCCTGCCCACTGGCATCGAGATGGGGCACAAGTTCGCCGTCCGCCCGATCAAAGAAGGCGACGCGGTGTACAAGTTCGGCCAGATCATCGGGTTCGCCAGCCAGCCCATTGCGCTGGGCGAACACGTCCACGTCCAGAACGTGAAGGTGGAATCGATTACCCGCGACTACGCCTTCGGCGCCGACCTGCCCGCCCCGCTGCCCCCGCCGGCCGAACACCTGAGCTGGATGGGGTACGACCGCGGGCCGAGCAAACCGGCCCACCGGCGGTACGGCACGCGGAACTACATCGCCGTCATCAGCACCGTCAACTGTTCCGCCAGCACCAGCAAATACATCACCGAACGCATCAAGATGAGCGGCATCTTGAAGGACTATCCGAACGTGGACGGGGTCATCCCGATTGTTCACAAGCAGGGGTGCGGGCACCAGTACGAGGGGCCGGACCACCGCCAGTTGGAGCAGACGCTGGCGGGGTTCGCCAACCACCCGAACGTGGCCGCGTACATCCTCATCGGCCTCGGGTGCGAGATCGTGCAGGCCCGCGAGTTGGTCGCCAACCAGCACCTCGTGCAACTCGGCGGGGTCGGTGCGAAGGAGGAATCGCCCACCGTATTGACCATCCAGGAGACCGGCGGGATCGGCAAAACCACCGACGCCGGGGTGAAGGCGGTGATGGGCATGTTGCCGCGGGTGAACGACGTGAAGCGGGTGCAACTGCTGGCCAAGCACATCCTGCTGGGCACCAACTGCGGCGGGTCGGACGGCAACAGCGGGGTGACGGCCAACCCCGCGCTCGGCGTGGCGAGCGATCTAGTGATTCAACACGGCGGCACCAGCATCCTGGCGGAAACGCCTGAAATTTATGGTGCGGAGCACGTCCTCACCCGCCGGGCTGTCAGCGAAGAGGTGGGCCAGAAGTTGATCGACCGCATCAAGTGGTGGGAGTGGTACACGGGCGTGTTCGGGGCGGAGATCAACAACAACCCCAGCCCCGGCAACAAGAAGGGCGGGCTGACCACCATCTTCGAGAAGTCGCTCGGGGCCATCGCGAAGGCCGGCAGCACGGCGATGGTGGACGTGGTGCGGTACGCCGAGCCGGTTACGGCGAAGGGGTTCGTGGTGATGGACACGCCGGGTTATGATCCCGTCAGCATGACGGGGGTGGTTGCTGGCGGGGCGAACGTGTGCGTGTTCACCACCGGCCGCGGGAGCGTGTACGGGTGCAAGCCGGCCCCGTGCCTGAAGGTCGCCACCAACACGCCCCTGTATCAGAAGATGGAAGAGGACATGGACATCAACGCCGGGGTGATCCTCGACGGCACGCCGGTGGAGGTGGTGGGCAAACAGATCTTCGACGCGATCCTGGCCACCGCCAGCGGCAAGCAAACGAAGAGCGAGATCCACGGCGTCGGCGAAGAGGAGTTCGCCCCGTGGCAGATCGGCCCGACCCTTTAACACGAGCCGCGACCGCGAGGGAGCGGAACGGAGGTGGTCATGAGCGAGACCGCACAGAAGTTGCTGGAGCAAATCCGCGCCCTGCCGGACGACGAGCGGGAGTGGATCGCGGCCGAACTGTGGGACGAGCAGGACGTGACCGCCGACGAACTCGATGAGTTGCAAGCCGACCCCGAGTTCCAGGCCATGCTCGCCGAGCGGTTGGAACAGGTGGAGAAGCACCCGGAGCAGTTGTTGACGTGGGAAGATGCGCAACAACGGATCGACGCCGAACTCGCCCGCCGGAAGGTCGAGCGGGGTGATGCATGAACCCGCGACTCTTGCCCGGAGCCGCGGACGACATCGCGGACATCGTGGACTGGCTCGACCAACAACCGTTGCAATTGGGGACCCGGTTCCGCGCCGCACTGAACACGCTCGTCAATCGGTTGTGCCAGCAGCCGAGAATGTACGGTCGGGTGCGCCGGGCACCTCGTGTGCGTGAAGTGCGTGTCGCTCCGATGCGACGGTTCAGCCATGTCGTCCACTACGAAGTGACTGCCACCGAGATCGTCATCCTGTCGGTCGTCCACGCCCGGCGGCGTGCGGCACCTTGGCGGCACCGACTCGGGCCGTGAGTACGTTCAGCCCATGCCCACCGACCGCCCCTACGCCTGCTCCCCGTTTCCGCCGTTCCACCCGGACGGTACGACGGTCCACTTCCCCGCCGAGTGGCTGACCGACACGGTGTGCGCGCTCGCCCACGGCATCTGCGCCGACCTCGCCTTCGACCGCCTGCCCATCTTGGCCGACGCCCTGGAGGAAGCCGGGTGCGACGAACCACTGGTACTCCACCACTGCCGGTATTGCACGCACCACTTGCCGGAGTGCTGGGTGGTCGAGCGGGTGGTGCGATCCGACGTGCTGTGGACGGGCGACCGCCGCGAGCGGCACTCGTCGGCCGTTGCCGAGGCCACCCGCCAGGGGCACCCCGACGACCCGGACGTGATCCCCGGCCGGCCGATGAACGTGCCCGCGAGCGAAGACCCGGCGGAGGCCGAGCGGCGACAGGAGCGGCGCGACCGCTGAGCCATGCGGGTCGTGTGGGTGTGCGCGGCGGTCGTCGTGTGCGTGGTGCTGAAGGCGGTCCTGCGCCTGGAGCGCAAGTGACCGGACGGGCGTTCTGGTAGGGCGGGTCGAGCGGCCGGGGATCGCAACGGTGTCGGTGAACACCCGACGACCTCCGAGAACCGGGGGCGCTCACGCACCCGACAGCCCGGCCGCGGCGCCCCCCCCCCAAACAGCACCGCGGGGGGGCGCGGCCGCGGGTGGGGGGGGGGGGGGGGGGGGGGGGTTGACCGCCCCCCATGCGCTCCCCCCCCCCGCGACCCGCCCCACCACACCCCCCC
>JANNVG010000165.1:0-7905 GCA_031414395.1 Fimbriiglobus sp. | reverse complement strand
CGCGAAGAAGCGAGCTGGAAGCGGTCGTCTTGTTCGCCCGACGCGCGAGCGAGGGGCCGGAGATTAATACGCGTAGTCGCCGGCCACTCCCGCGCGCGTCGGGCGAACAAATCGGCCACCCGTGTTCCCTCCCGACTCTCGCCGAGAGTCGGAGTGGGTGGCAAGCCGAAGTGACGAACGTGGAGTTGGGAAGAAGGCGTGGCACGCTCCACGCCGGAGGGACTCGCTTCGGCCCCCGTCCGACTCTCGGCGAGAGTCGGCCACCCGCTCCGAACCGGCGGACTCACGTCGCGCCGTTCGCCCAACACCCGGCGGCTCGCCAACCTGAACCCACTCGCGGAGCGAGTAGGCCACTCCCACACCACTCGCGGAGCGAGTGGACCACGTCCGGCGGCGCCTACTTCTTCTCGTCCGGCTTCGGCGGGTCCTTCGGGTCTTTGGGATCCTTCGGCGGCATCGGCGGCATTGGCGGGGCGGGCACCCGCAGGGGCACGCCGAACCCGCTCACCGCCGCCCCGAAGTCGGCCGCCTTCTCCGCCACCAGCCGCGCCAGCACCACCAGCTTGCCCTTCAGCACCGCGTCTTTCTCCGCGTCCGCCGCCTGCGGCACCGCCTGCGCCGCCGCCGCCGGCACGTGCCGGCCGAACGCCTGGATGTGCCGCGCGGCGGCGTCCGCCGCCAGAGTGCGGGTCGCCACCGGCCGCGTGCCCGCCGTCGCCAGTTGCACCAGCGCCACCTGCGTGTCGCCCGACCCGAGCTTCGCCAGCCCGTCGATCAGGTCCGGGGCCAGGTCGTCCGACGTGAGGGCGGTTCGCATGTCGGTCTGGGCCGCGTCGGAGATGGTGTACCCCGGCACCGCCCCCTGCGCGATCTTGCCCAACCAACTGGCGGCCACCTTCGCCGTCGCCTTCTTCTCGGCGTCCGACCGCGGGCGGGCGGCCGGGTCGGCGATCACCTGCTTCAAGTCCTCCGACAGCCCACCGGGGCCGAACGGCTCGGGGATGACCGTCACCCCTTTGAATCCCCGCACCTGGCGGGCCAGTTGCGCTTCCAGGGTGCGGTCGCGGTACTCGGCGGCGTCCATCAGGAACGCGGCCGGGTGAATCTTCGGCAGCAGGGCGACGCCCCGCTTGCGGGTCTCCGGCTCCAGTTGCCCCTCGATCTGCTCGATCAGTTGGCCCATCTTGGCCGTGTCGGTGATCTTGGCCACGGCCTCGTTCAGCTTCACCTGGGCGCGGTGGCCGTCGTTCAGGTCGGCGAAGATGCGGGACGGGTCGGGCGGGCTGCTGTACGGCAGGTCCACCACCACCTTGCTGCCGCCCGACCGCTTGGCCTCGGCCACCTTAGACTCGTACTCGGCGCGGGCATTGGACACCTCTTCGGCGGCGGCCGGGTTGATGGACGCGAGCGACGGGCGGGGCGGGTTCGGGCCGGGCACGTCTTGTTCGAGGAACAGCACGCCGTAGGTGAGTTGCGGCAGGCGGAGGGCGAGCCGCTCGGACAGGGCCACGTTGGTCGGCAGGTCGGCCGCTTCCACCAGCCGTTGCAGCCGCTTCAGCCGCCGCTCGGCCGCCCGCACCAGCATCACGTTCCGCTGGTCCACACGGTCCCACCGGGCCGACTCGACGGCCATTTCCAGGGTCTGCTTGGGCCCCTGGAGGGGCGGGAACTTGGGGTCGTACACGTAGGCCGGCGGGATCGGGTCGTCGGCGTCGGTGAGGGCCACGAGCACGGCCAGCCGCAGCAGCAGCGTCTCGACCGGCGGGGCCTTCGGCTTGTCGGTGGACGCGACCAGCAGCACCGGGCGGCGGCCGGCGTTCGGGTCGGCGGCCAGGTGGCTGAGGATGTCGTTCAGCAGCGGGTCGGCGGTGTGCCGGTCGATGACGATCAGGTCGAGGTCGGACGAGCGGGCGACGCGGCGGAGCAGCTCGCGGCCGGACGTCACCTTCTCGGTGGAATAGCCCAGGTCGCGGAACTGCCCGGCCAGGCGGTCGGCGCGGCCGGTCATCGGGTCGGCGATGATCGCCCGCCCGGTGGCGTTGCCGCCGGCGTCGTCGCCCCCGGCCAAGCTGCGGCGGAGGACATCGACCACGCGGGCGGACGCCCCCACGCTCGGCGGGTTGGGGTTCCGCAGCAACGCGACGGCGGCGGCGAACTGCACCCGCACGTCTTTGTCCGACAGCGCCCGCACGTACGGCGACGGCTTGCCGCCGCCGCCGGTCTCGTCCTTCTGCCCGCGGTCGCTCATGGCGTGCAGCACGCCCACGGCCAGGGCGGTGCGGTTCTCACTCAGGGCCTGTTCGAGCAGCCGCGACAGGGCCGAATCCGATGCGGTGGCGAGCAGTTGGTACACCCCCGCGTCGGCCGTTTTCAGGTCGCCGAACCCGGCCCGCTCGACCGCCCGCTCGGCGGCCACGGCCAGGAACGCCAGTTGCGCCGGCTCGCCCTTCGGGTTCGCCTGCACCGCCCAGCGGAGGTACTTGAGGGCCAGGTGTTCGGCGGCGTCGGCCCTGTCGAGCGTGACCGCCTTCGGCCCGCCGGCGGCGGCGTCCCACGCCCACACGGTGACGGTGTTGGTCATGCCGTCGAGCGTGCCGAACGCCCCCTTGCGGGCGACGAACGGGTCGGCCAGCCGCATCAACTCTTCGTCCGCCGCCCGCTTGCGGCTCAGCCCGCCGGTGAGCGATTCGAGGATGCCGGCCGACGCCTCTTTCACCACCGCCCCGCCGTTCGTGGCGTAGTGCCACAGCAGGGCGGACGGGTTGGACTCGGCCTTGTCGATCAGTTGCGGGATGTCGCGGCGGCCGGCGACGGCCTTGAGCAGGTTGGCCCGCACGTCGTCGGGCAGGTCGCCGGACGGGTCGGCGGCGGCGATCAGGGCGGGCACGACGACGGCCGGCAGGCGGGGGACGGCCTCGTAGATGCCGGCCTTCAGCCCGGCCTCGCGGGTGGTGCGGAGGGCGGTGACGAGTTCGGGCACGACCGCCGCGCCGGCCGGGATGAGCTGGTCGATGGCGTAGTCCTTCTCGGCCGGCGACGCCCCCAGGTTGGCCACGTACCTCTTGATGCGGTCGGGGTTCTGGGCGACGCTGCGGGTGGCCGCGTTCGCCTTCGCCACGATCTCGTCCACCAGCTTCTTCGCCGCCGCGTCCGCCTCCTTGTTCTCCGACCACTGCACCACCCGCAGCAGTCGCTGGAACACGATCGGGCCGAAGCGGGCTTCCAGTTCGAGGAAGTCTTTGTCCGTCGGCGGGGCGGCCATGAACGCCCGCAGCATCTCGGCCGCCAGGTCGAGTTTGCCGTCGGTGATCAGGTTGCGGGCGGCCTTGAACTTGTCCTGCGGCGTCTGCGGGGCCGGCTCCTGGGCGACGGCGGGGGCGACCCACGCCAGGGCCACGGTCAGGGCAACGGCGGATGCGGCAGCGAGTCTCACCGGGTCACCCCTGTGGTGCGGACGTAGCGGATGTGCGGCCAATGCCCCACCCCTCCCTTGTCGGGGAGTGGTGGGATGGTGTTCATTGTGCGCCGGCGGGTCAGCCGACGCAATCGACTTCACACGCGACCAGATCGGTGAACGTCTCGCGGCGACGGATCAGGCGGTGTGTGCCGCCTGTGACGAGAACCTCCGCCGCCCGGCAGCGGGCGTTGTAGTTGCTGGCCATGCTCATGCCGTAGGCGCCGGCGCTGAACACGGCCAACAGGTCGCCGCGATTGAGCGGGGGCAGCGGGCGGTCCTTCGCCAGGAAATCGCCCGACTCGCACACCGGGCCGACCACCTCCTGACGGATTGTGCCGGGCATATCGATGAACGGGCTTGCCACGTCCGTGTTCACGCTCATGTCCACGTCCGGGCGATCCGCCAACCCGTCGGGCAACCGCACGGGCCAGACGCGGTGGTACGACCCGTACAGCGTCGGGCGGATCAGGTCGTTCATGGCCGCGTCTTGAATGACGTACCGCTTGCCGCCGGTCTCTTTGCGGAACAGCACCGTGCTCACCAGGATGCCGGCGTTGCCGACGATGAACCGCCCCGGTTCGAGGATGAGCTGACAGCCGGTCTCCGTCACCGCCGGCAGGATGGCGTCGGCGAACGCGCTAGCGGGCTTGGCTTCATCCTTGCGGTAGTTGATGCCGAACCCGCCGCCCATGTTCAGCATGGTGATGACGTGGCCCTGCTTCCGCATCTCGCCGATGAGCGTGACCGCCTTCGCCGCCCCCTGCTTGTACGGCTCGGCGCTCAGGATCGGCGAGCCGAGGTGCATGTGCAGCCCGCACAGGTTCAGGCCGGGGTGGTTCACCACCTTCGCCGACACTTCCAGGATGGTCTCGATGTCCAGGCCGAACTTCACGCCCTTCACGCTCGTGTCGGTCTTCACGTGCGTCTTCGGCGGCAGGTCGGGGTTCACCCGCAGAGCGACGGGCGCCTTGCGGCCCATCTCGGCGGCGATTTTGCCGATGGTGTGCAGCTCCTCCTCGCTCTCCACGTCGAACAGGAACACGTCGTTGTCCAGGGCGAAGCGGATCTCGGCGTCGGTTTTGCCCACCCCGGCGAACACGACCTTCGCCCCCGCCGGCCCGGCCTTGAGCGCGCGATAATACTCGCCCCCGCTGGTCACGTCGAACCCGGCCCCGTGCTCGCCCATCAGCTTGGCGAGGCTCAGGTTGCCGTTCGCCTTGATGCTGTAGCAGAGGATCGGGGTGGCCGCGGCGAAGGCGGTTTGGATTTCCGTCAGGCGGTCCAGCAGGGTGGCGGAACTGTAGACGAACACGGGGGTGCCGTGGGCGGCGGCGATGTCGGGCACCGGCACGTCTTCGCAGTGCAGCACCCCGCCGCGGTAGTGGAAGTGGTCCATGAGGGGTCGCAGAGTGTGGGACGGAATGCGGGAATGATACGGACAACGGCCCTCCGCCGCGAGCGTGCCAGCGGGACGGTTGACGGTGAGAGCGAGGCGGGTAGGGTGAAGGTGGGAGGGGGCGCCCATGAATTGGAGTCATGAGAGCGAGTTGCCACTGCTCGCCTGTTTCGGTGTCGAGCCAAGGTTGCTCGACCCGCGCACACCGTGGTTTTACAACGCAGCGGTGTACGAGGTGGAAGTGGATACCGTCTCCGTTTCGTTCACCATCGAACCGGCCTGTGGGGAAGTGCGAATTGTGGTGCGGAGAAGGGGACAACGGGTGTTTGAACTCAACGCGAAACTCGTGTCCGACGTGCGTGTCATCGACGAACCCGGTGTCGATGCCGTCGAGATTGACATGACCGCGGGCTCGTGGCTGCGGATGCAACTGCGGCCAACGTTCGAGATCACCCAGGCGTTTGACGACCGGTACTAAAGGAGTCTGGTAGGGCGGGTCGTGCGGGGGAACTCAAAAAGTGTAGCGAAGAACCGCGAGGGGATTCGCTTGCAACGGCCGCGACGACCCGCCATCCATGAACGGCGGGTCGTCGCGGCCGTTGCGAACGTCGAGCGAACGGGGGCACGGCGACACCGTTCGCACTCCCCGCTCGACCCGCCCTACCAAGAAACTCACTCGTGTCACTTCTTCAGACGCTTCTCGATGGCGTCGGCGGCGGACGCCGCTTCGATGCGCACCGCCCTGCTGGGGGTTTCGTCGGCCAGCTTCCGCAACACCGGCACCGTGTCCGCCGTGCCGACCTCGGCCAGCACGTCGCACGCCGCCATCACCGTGCTGTCGGCCTTCGCCGCCAGTTGCTTCCGCACCGCCGGTTCCGCCGTCGCGCCCGCCTTCACCAGCGCCGCCTTCGCCTCCTCACGCTCCGCCTTGTTCTCCAACCGCCCGGCCGTCGTGTCCGGGTCGGCGGCCGGGGCAACAGTCGGCGGGTTCACTTTCGCCACGTCGAACCGATCATCCACCCACCGCTTGGCCGACCCGCCCGCCACGAACAGCCCGAGCAGCGCGACACCCGACAGCACGAACCACAGCGGGCGCAGCCCGACGCCCGCCACCGGCCGCACCAGTTGCACCAGACAAATGGGCGGCAGGAGGGTGAGCAGCCCGCCCGCCCACGACCCGCCGCGCCCGCTCAGGTACGCCCGCCACAGCAGGCCGAGGGCGACCATCGCCCCGCCGACGAGCGCCACATACGGCAGCCAGGTGGCCGACTGGAAGACGGCCAGCACCCACACGCCCAGGCCGACGAGCGTGCCGGCCACCCAGCCGATGACGGCGTAGGTGCGGTCGGTGGTGGGCAGCGGCGGCGGGGCCATCCGCATCGAAATGGCGGCGCTCAGTTGGGCGACGGCGTCGCCGGCGAACAGGGCCGACGGGTCGAACGCCACGCGACCGTCGTGGTCGGTGGTGCGGCGGGCCGGCCGGGGGGCGGTACGGGGGGCGGGCGGCGCCGGCTTGGGCGCGGTCGGCGGCAGCACCAGGGCGACCGGCTCGATCTCCGTCGGGGTGGCGTCCACCGCCTGCGCGAGGTCGAGGAACGGCTCGGTGACGGGGACGTTGCGGTCCAGTTCACCGAACTCGCCGGTGCGGGCCGGCATGGTGTTCATCGGGATCGGCGTGTCGAGTGCGAGTTCGACCGGCACGCCGTGGTTGGTCGGCTGGTACGGCTCATCCGGACTCGGTGCCGGGGCGGACGGGCCGAACGGGCCGACGGCGGCCACCTGCTCCGGGGCCGGCACGGTGAGCGGGTGCAGGCACTTCGGGCAAATGCTCCGCTGACCCACGCGGCTGGGCGGGGCGAGCAGCCGTTGACGGCAGGACGGGCACGGGTAGGCGAACATGCGGAATGGCTCTTGCGGCGATGCCGAACCGTAGGTCGCATTCGGGGGAGGGGCAACCGGCGGTCGAACTTCGCACGCCCAGGCTGAATTTACAGGGTGACGGTTGCGGCGGCGGCAGAAATGTCGGGCGGGCGAAGAGACCTCACCCCCCGTCCCCCTCTCCATCTATGGAGAGGGGGTGTTCAACCTGGAACCGGGAACGCAGTGACCGGGTTGGTTGTTGGCACCCCACTCACTGCGTTCGGGGTTCCAGTCGATCCGCAACGTCATCGCCTTTAACACCCCCTCTCCATGATGGAGAGGGGGATGGGGGGTGAGGTCTCAAAAATGACCCCCCGCACGAGTTACTTTCCCGCCGTGAGGTGGACAGACCCTCGGCAAACACAACCCGAGGGTCTGGTCGCACTGTGGGTGGTGGGGGCGTAACCCCGGCCGCGGCGTAGCGCCGCAGACGAACCGCTAGCCCGTGCGGGAGGTCGGGGGAAGTGTAGCCGGCGACGGCCGGCGTGCGAGGTGCGTTGCCGCGAACGCTTCGCGTCCGCTATCATCACCTGCCCGGCCCGCCGGTGAACGTGTCATGCCCCCGACGCACTTCAAGCGGTATCTGATGGAGCGGTCGCTCGTGCCGCGGCCGTCGGCGGTGACGGTGCCGCACGGCTTCCGCCTCGTGCCGTGGGCCGACCACTTGCTCGATTTGCACGCCGACGTGCTGTTCCACAGCTTCGCCGACGACCTGGACGGGAAGGTGTTTCCCAATCTGGCCGACCGCGACGGGTGCCGCACGCTCATGCGGGCGGTGCGGGGGCTGCACGGCTTCTGCCCGTCGGCGTGCTGGCTGATGGCCGGACCGGACGGATTCGTCGGGGCGATTCAAGGGGTGATCGTCGGCGGGTGGGGGGCGGTGCAAAACCTGGGCGTGTGCGCGGAGGTGCGCGGGCGTGGCGTCGGGGCCGCGCTGCTCGCCCGCTGCCTGCTCGGGTTCGCCAACGGCGGCGCGACGGGAGTGAATCTGGAAGTGACGGCGTCGAACGCGCCGGCCGTGCGGCTGTACAAGCGGTTCGGCTTCCGCCCCACCCGCGTGCGGTACAAGCCGGCCGGGGTCGTGGCGGCGGGCGTATAATCCCCAAGTTGGCGAGCCGTGCTCCGTCAGGAG
>JANNVG010000164.1:0-22521 GCA_031414395.1 Fimbriiglobus sp. | reverse complement strand
TTTGTTCTGATCGGTCTTGTCCGTGTCATCCGTGGCTCCGGCTTGAGATCGAAGAATGATTCCGCACCGCATCAAGTTGTCCGGGTTCCTCTCCTACAAGGGCGAGCAGGACATCCGCTTCGACGGCGCCCCCGTGTGGATGCTCGCCGGCACCAACGGCTCCGGCAAGTCGAGCATCTTCGACGCCGTCACGTACTCGCTGTTCGGCCACCACCGCGGGGGCAGCCAGAACGCCGGAGAACTCATCAACAAGGAGTCGACGGGGCTGGTGGTCGAGTTCGACTTTCACCTGGACAAGACGCTCTTCCGCATCCGGCGGACGCTCCGGAAGAGCCAGAAGGGGGCACAGGCGTCCACGCAGCAGGTGTTCGTCCACCGGGTGGGCGACGAGTGGGAGGCGGTGCCCGATACCACGAAGAAGACGGACTTCGACAAGTGGGTGGGTGAGAAGATCGGCCTGAGCTACGACATCTTCACGTCCAGCGTGCTGCTGCTGCAGGGCAAGGCCGAGAAGCTGCTGGACAGCAAGCCGAGCGGGCGGTTCGAGGTGCTCGCCGGCATCGTGGACCTGGAGCGCTACCAGCGGCTGCACGAGAAGGCGAACACGAAGAAGAACGAACTGAAGTCGAAACTCGACACCGTGTCCGCGCAGGCGGAGGGCGTGCCGGACGTGAGCGACGAACACTTCGCCCAGGCGATCATCGCCATCGACACGGCCGAGCAAGCCCGCGACGCCGCCAAGACGCGGGTGGAGGACGCCCAGGAGCGCGTCGTTCAGGCCGGCCGGTGGGCCGACGCCGAAGGCCGCGCCACCAGTGCCCGCGACAAGCTGAAGTCGGCGGAGGGCTTGCTGACCGACGCCGTGCGGATCGAGAAGGATCACGCCCGGCTGGCGGAGTTGAAGGCCGTGCTGCCGACCGTGCAGACGGTGGTGACGGTGCGGAACGAGTTGAAGAACTCGGACGACCGCCGCACCCAATTCGACAAACGGCGGGCGGAGGAGACCGAGCGGAAGACGACCGCGGAGAAGAAGAAGGACCAACTGGTGCGGCGGCGGGAACTCGACAAGAAGGGGTTGGCGGAGGACGAGGGGGTGCTGTCCGATCTGGTGAAGCGGCTCCGCGAACTGGAAGGCCAGCTCCAAACGGTGCGGATGCTGGAGGAGGAGAAGGCGAAGCTGGACCGCCTGAAGGACGACGGCAAGGGCCTGCCCGCCGACCCGGACGCGGTGTTGACCGCCGCCCGCGAGGAGGAATCGAAACTGCTCGACCTCAGCCGCGTGCATCCGATTCTGGTCCGCGTGGACTCCGAGCGGCACGAACTCGCCCAGGCCGTGCGCACCGAAGCGGAGACGAAGAAGAAGCGGGACGACACGATGCAAGCGGGCAGGGACGCGAAGACCGCGGCCGACGCGCTGAAGGGCGAGCTCGACAAGTGCCGCACGGCCCGAACGCAGGCCGAATCCGACGCGGCGGTGGCGAAAGCGGAAGTGGACCGGGCGACGGCGGCGGCGGCCGAATTCGCCACCCTGAACGGGGCGAAGAGCTGCCGGGCGTGCGGGCAACCGCTGACGGCCGCCCACTTCAAAGAGGAGAAGGCGAAGCGGGAGGACGAACTGAAGCAGGCGGAGGCGAAGCACCAGAAGGCGACCGCCGGGGCGAAGGGCGCCGCCGACCGCGAGCGCCGGTTGGCCGGGGAGGAGTCCGAACAGACGAAGAAGCTGACCGACCTCCGCGAGTTGTACAAGGACCACGAGGCGGCGTTCAAGCAGGCCGCCGCCGACATCAAGCGGCTCGCCGCCTCCCTCGACTTGCGGTACGCCGAACTGTCGCCGGACCTTCAACAGAAGATCGCCGCCACCCGGCCGACCGACTGGACCGCCACCAGGTACCCCGAGCGGGACGAGTTGGCCAAGCTCCGCCGCGAGGTGGAAACGCTCGACGGTGTGCGGCGGTCGGTCAAGTCGGCCGAAGCGGACGTGAAGAAGTGGAACGACCTGCGGTCGCGGTCGCAGGCGGCCGAAGAGAACCTGAAGCGGCTACGCGGGCTGCTCACCGAGCCGGAAGAGAAAGTGCGGAGCGAACACCCGCGGCTGCAAACGCAGGAGAAGACGCTCACCACCACGGTGAAGGACGCCCGGCTGGCGCTGGAGAAACTCGACCGCGACATTGACCTCGCCGGCCGCGAGGCGCACCAGGCCGTTACCGCCCTGACCGACATTTCGGGCAAACTCCAGAGTGAGGAGAAGCAGCAGAAGATTCACACCGACAATTTGAACCACCAACTCGCCCAACTCCCCCCTGAGTGGAAAGTGAAGGCCGAAGTTGCCGGCTTGAAAGAACATGGCCAGTGGAAGGGTGAACAGGACGAGTTGACCACGAAGGGCACGGAGGCGAAGTTCCGCCAACTCGATCAGGCCCGCATCGGGCTGGGGGCGATGCGGGACGAGATTACCCGTTTGGAAACGGACGCCGCCGCGTTCCCGCCCGACGCGCGCAAGCCGGCCGACGGGGTGAAGGCCCAGGTGTTGCTGGCCAAGCAGGAGTTCGACACCCGCGACGCGGAACACCGCGACGCCGAGAAGCGCCGCGACAAACTGGACGGCTTCCGCCAGCAGCGGGCGAAATTCGGCGAGCAGTACAAGCAGATCGACCGCGAGCACACGCGGCACAAGGTGTTGTCTGAGTTGCTGGGGCGGGATCGCCTTCAACGGCATCTGGTGCGTCAGGCCGAGCGGCAGATCGTGGACTACGGCAACGCGGTGTTGGATCGCTTGAGCGGCGGACAACTGTTCCTGAGGCTGGTTGGCACCGACGACGGCGACGGCAACAAGGCGCTGGATTTGGAATGCTTCAACCGGCACACCGGCGGCGCGCCGATCAACGTGGCGTTCCTGAGCGGCAGCCAGAAGTTCCGCGTGGCGGTGAGTCTCGCCCTCGCCATCGGCCAGTACGCCAGCAAGCAGCACCGGCCGATTGAAAGTGTCATCATCGACGAGGGGTTCGGCTGCCTCGACCGCCAGGGTCGGCAGGTGATGATTCAGGAACTGCAAAACCTCCGCGGGCACCTGCACTGCATCCTGCTGGTGAGCCACCAAGAAGAGTTCGCCGACGCCTTCGCCGACGGCTACCGCTTCGAGCTGCAAGACGGGGCCACGAAGGTGAGTCGCTTCCAGCGGTGACGTGGTTCCGGGCGAACCCGGCCCGCAAGGGCCGCGGGTATGGTTGACAGCCACCTTCACAAGACACCCGCGGCCCTTGCGGGCCGGGTTCGCCAAGACCAGGCACCCAGGCGGCTGACGCCGCCGGTTCACCCGATCCGTACACTTCCTCCGTTCCCCTCCCACGGAGGCCGCCATGCGCCGGCTACTGTGTCTCGCCGTTCTCCTGTCCGCTTCCACCGCCGCCCTCGCCGCGGAACCGGCCAAAGGCCCAATGCTGTACGAACTCCGCATCTACACCGCCGACAAGGGCAAACTCGACGCCCTGAACGCCCGCTTCAAGGATCACACGCTGAAGCTGTTCGAGAAGCACGGCATCACCAATATCGGCTACTGGGTGCCGATCAGGAACGACGAGAACAAGCTGTACTACATCATCGCCCACAAGGACAAAGCCGCCCGCGACGCCTCGTTCAAGGCGTTCGGGGCCGACCCCGACTGGCAGAAGGCGTACAAGGAGTCGGAGAAGGACGGCCCGCTCACCACCAAGGGCGGCATCGAAGCCATCTTCCTGAGTGCAACCGACTACTCGCCGCCGGTGAAGGCCGCGAAGGGCAAAGACGACCGCGTGTTCGAGATGCGGACGTATACCGCCAGCAAGGGCAACCTGGAGGCGCTCGACGCCCGCTTCCGCGACCACACGCTGAAGTTGTTCGAGAAGCACGGCATGACCAACCTGCCGTACTTTCACCTGGCCAAAGACCTGAAGCAGAAGAACGACGACGTGACGCTGCTCTACTTCCTGGCCCACAAGAGCGAAGACGACGCCAAGAAGTCGTTCGACACCTTCCGCACGGACAAGGACTGGGTTGCCGCGAAAGAGGCGTCCGAGAAGAAGGCCGGCGGGTCGCTGACGGAGAAGGACGGCGGGGTGAAGTCGCTGTTCCTGAAGGCGACCGACTACTCGCCGACCAAGTGACCTCACCCTTAGTTCCCACGCTCAGCGTGGGAACGACATCTCGACGCTCTGCGTCATCACCCGAGACGCGGAGCGTCCGTCTCGGCGTCCCCACGCGGAGCGTGGGAACAAGGTCTATTCCTCATGTGGCTCCGCGTGTTCGCTCCGTGGGATGGTGTGGTGCCACCGTCGTTGCTGGCCGAGCGGCTGCACGCCGCCGGCATCGCGGCCGTCCCCCATTTCAAGGGCGACGACCTCGGCTGGACGACGGGGGAGTTGCACCTGCCGAAGGGCGGCACGCCGCTGCTGCTCGCCCGTTACCTGACCAAAGAAGACGATCTGCGGGACGACCTGAACGCCCACGCCGCCGAACTGGAAACGATGACGTACAGCCCGCACGCCGTGCCGCTGATGGAGCGGGTGATTCAATCGAAGCAGATGATCACCATCCGCAAGCCCCTCGACTACCCGGACGAAACCGTGCTGGAATCGGCGTGTGAGACCGTGGCGCGGTTTCTGGCCGCCGCCACCGGCGGGGTGTACCAGGTCGACGGCCGCGGGTGGTTCAACTCGTCCGGCGAGCAGCTGGTGGAGGAGTTCTGACGGCCACCACCTATAATCAGGGGAACACTGCCCGAGTACCCGCGATGCCGCTCGACTGGTCCCCGCTCGTCCGACTGATTCAGGCGACCGACGACATCCTGCTGATGACGCACATCCGCCCGGACGCCGACGGCCTGGGGTCGCAACTCGCCCTGCACGACGCCCTCACCGCCATCGGCAAACGCTGCCGGGTGGTCATCGCCAGCAAGTTGCCCCCGCGGTATCAGTTCCTTGACCCGGACAAGAAGGTCATCGAGCAGTTCACCGAGGCCACCGCCGACCGCTTCCGCAACGTCGGCGCGGTCATCGTGATGGACACCGGCACGTGGGGCCAACTCGGCGACTTCGGCCCGTTCATGCGCACGCTCAGCGTGCCGAAAGCGGTCGTCGATCACCACCGCACGCAAGACGACCTGGGCGGCCTGCAACTGGTGGACACCTCCGCCGAGGCGACCGGCCGCATGTCGTATGAGATCATCCGCGCGCTCGGCGCGCCGCTGTCCGCGAATGCCGCCCACAACTTGTTCATGGCCCTCGCACTCGACACCGGCTGGTTCCGCCACCCGAACACCACCGCCGCCTCGTTCGCCCTGGCCCACGAGTTGGTGACGGCCGGGGCGAACCCGCCGCCGCTGTACGAGCAACTGTTCGAGTGCGCCCCGGTCGCCCGCTTGCGGCTGCTCGGCGTGGCACTCGAACGCCTCCAAACCCGCGACGCCGGGCAAGTCTGCTACACGGAAATCTTCCTCTCCGACTACGCCGACACCGGGGCCGTGCCGGGCGACACCGAAGACCTGATCGACTACCCGCGGAGGGTGGACGGGGTGGAGGTCGCGCTCGTGTTCATCGAGCAGCCGGAGGGGGGCACGAAAGTCAGCTTCCGGGCGCGGAGTCGGGTGGACGTGTCGAAGGTGGCCGAGCAGTTCGGCGGCGGTGGGCACAAGCTGGCGAGCGGCGCCCGCGACGACCGCGATTTGCCGACCGTGCGGGAGGCCGTCATTGCCGCCGTCGAGAAGGCGCTGGCCCGCTGACCCGTCCGCGTGTTACACTGGTTAGCCTGCCGGTTGACATGTTACGAATCGCATCACACGGAGCCGAGTCATGTCCGACACCCCCCCGCGCCCGCGGTACACCTTGCGCGATTTGCCCCTGCCGGCCAAGCTGGTGGTGAGTGCCTTCCTCCTGTCCGTCGGCCTGGGCTACTGCTCGGCGATGGTGCAGTTGCACATGAAGCACTCGGACATGGAGGGCAACCCGCTGCCGTCGCCCGATGACGTGGTCGAGCGGTTCAGCCGTTTCACCCTGTTCGACGGCACTTACCCGCAGAGCAAGATCGAGACGCTCGTGTCCGGCGACCCGGAGGGTGGGTTCAACGCGTCGAACATGACGCCCGCCTTCTACGGCGAGTCGGACAAGGACTACAAGAAGGTGTCGAGCCTGCCGAAGGACGACCCGAAGCGGAAGAAGGTGGACGCTGATCGCGCCGGCGAGCGGGCCGCACTGGTCGCGTTCATCAACCTGCCCGTGGAGCAGCGGAAGGCGATCTACGACGCCGACGCGATGGACGTGCCGGACACGCTGAAGGGGAAGGCGATCACCGAGGATTTCGTGGACAACGGCAAAGTGAAGGTGCAAACGCTACTGAGCGAGCGGTGCGGGCGGTGTCACGACAACCAGCAGAAGCCGACCTTCGGGAAGTTTGAAGAGCTGGAACCGCTCATCACCGCACCGGTCCCCGAGACGTTCGAGAGCGGCGGCAAGGTGTGGGTGAAGAGCGCCAAGACGATGACCATCGACTGCCTGACCCAATCCACGCACGCCCACCTGCTCAGCTTTGCCATGCTGTTCGCGCTCACCGGGTTCGTGTACGCCTTCACCTCGCACCCCGGCTTCGTGCGGGCCGTCCTCGCCCCCGTCGTGCTGGTGGCCCAGGTGGCGGACGTGAGCTGCTGGTGGCTGGCCCGGATGGACCTGCCCTACGGCCCCATGTTCGCCATGACGATCATGGCCACCGGCGGGGTGGTGGGCCTCGGGCTGATGCTGCAGATCCTGCTCAGCCTGTTCAACATGTGGGGCGGCAAGGGCAAGCTGGTGCTGCTGCTGATGTTCCTGATCGCGGCCGGCGGGTTCTACGCCGTGTACGTGAACGCCATCAAACCGGGGCTGGACGCGGAGAAGGCCAAAGTGGACGCGAAGAAGGACGGGAAGAAGGAGGAACCCGCCGCCCCACAACAACCCGGCCGCGGGAACGGCGGGCGGGTCGTTCCGGCCCCCGACCCGAGGAAGTGACAGCCCGTTGTCACGGCCGGGTGGTGCCGACGGTGCGACCCAGGCCGACCAGTTCGAGTTGTACGTCGGCGGTGGCAGCCGGGTTGCGGTGCCTCTTGCGGTACACCACCAGCGTCGCGCCCGGTTCGTAATAGCGGTCGTAGTTGGTGCGGAGCGGGAACCGTTCGGCCACCTCGAACGGCTTCCCCTCCCCGCTGTTGTTCGCCAGCGTGCGCTTCAGCAACTCCGACCCCGGCACGTCGTGGAAGTCCGGTTGCGGGTCTTCGATGATGACGTACTCCGGGTCCCCCTTCTCCAGCAGTTCCAGCACTTCGGCCTCAGTGTGGGCGTACTGCCGGTAGCCGGTGCTCGGGTCCGAAAACTGGTTGTACACCACCTTGTCGGCCCGCAGCACCCACACGCGGCGGGCCGGGTCGTGTAGCCGTGTGTGATACACCAGCGACGACGCCAGCTCGCCGTCCACCAAGATCGGCCGGTCGGTGGTGTGGCGGTCGATCACCCACCTGGCGGCGTCGGAGTAGCCGAACACGTAGCGGAACTTCTGGTCGTTCACGTGCCACACCACCGTCACCAGCAGCGCGAGTACCCCTGCCACCGCACACCACCGCCAACGCTTCTCCCAGAGCGTCTGGAGCGGGCGGACGGCGCACACCGCCACCGCCGGCAGCCAGTAGATGCTGTGCCGGGCGTCGTGTTCGGCCAGCGGGGTGAACAGCAGGTAGACCGCCATTTGCAGGGCGAACGCCGGCCCCGTCGCTCGCCGGTGACAAGCCACTGTCAGTAGCAGCCCGACCGCGGCGGCCACCGTCACGCCCACACCGGCCTGGTCGGGCAGGGCGGTGAAGTAGAAGACGACGGTGTGCCAACCGAACTCGTTCCCGGCCGGCGTGGTGCCACTCGACGCGGCGGCGGCGAGGCCCGCACCGTACACCGTCAGCGTGAACACGTAGTACGGGACGGTCAACACGGACGCGAGGATGGCCCCGACCCACACCGGGCGGCGGAGCAGCAGGGCGAGGTTCCGGGTGCGGAACAGGCGGATGGCGAAGTACAGCACCAGCACCACGCCGTCGAACCGGGTGAGTGTTGCGGCGGCGACCAGCAGACAGGCGAGGATCGCGTCCCGCCCCCGCTTCGCCGTCAGGAAGTGTTCAAAGTGAACCACCGCCGCCAGCACACACGCGAGCGTCGGCACCTCCAGCATCACCCGCTGACTGGACACGAACACGGTGGGCGTGAAGCCGGTGACGGCCGCGGCGAGCAGCGCCCACGGGTGGTCGAGCGTCAGCCGGGCGAAGCGGTAGGCATACACCACGGCCACCGCCGCGAACGCGGCGACGCACACCCGGCCGACCCAGAAGTGCGGTCCGAGGGCGAGCATGGCCAGCCCTTCGACGACGTAGAAGAGCGGCGGCCACGTGACCACGCCGAGCGCCGGGTACTGGCAGTAGTAGCGGACGGTGTAATCTTTCGGGTTCGCCGCACTGGCCGGCAGGTCGCGGAGGGCGTCGGCGACGAACACGCCGGTGAGCGTGTGCTTGGTCTCGTCGTTGTTGAAGTACGGTTCGGACGCGCGGCCGTAGAAGAGGTGGGCGGCGAGGATGACCGCCAGCACGCCGGCGACGTGGGCCGCGGGCCGCCGATACCAACTCACGTCGTCACCAGAGTCGGGGACTGGCGGGCGCGGATGGCGGCGGCGTGTTCGCCCATCGGCACGCAGTGGAAGTGCTTCACCAGGATGTCGAAGAACTCGCCGACGGCGGTCAACTTCTCGGCACTCGGCCGCCGCATGGCGGGGAAGAAGCTCAGCCGGTCGGTGTCGTCGCCGCCCATCAAATCCAGGGGGTGCAGCAGGATCGACGGCTCGACGCGGAACACCCGGCACAGGCCCAGCGCGACCCGCCAATACGTGCGGGCCAGCCGCGGCGAGAAGCCGTGCAGGTACAGCAGGTAGCTCAGGTGGATGGGCACTTTGAACACCGGCATGGTCGTCACGGGGATTTCGAGCAGCGGGCCGCTGGGGGTACCCCAAGTGTACGGCCGCAGCGGTTGAAAGCCGTCTTGCAGCTTGCCGAACAGCTTCTTCCGCTTCGCCTTCTCGTCCGCAGTCAACCCCTTCGCGGTGGCGAAGTAATAGAGGCGGGCGAGCGGGCCGAGGAAGGTGGGGAAGGTGCTGGCGTCGAACCGATAGCCGCGGCGGGCGAGCACGTTCAGCAGCGTCGGCGAGTGGCTGAAACCCGGCCCGCGGAACATGTCCGGCCGCACGCCGGTGGCGGTTTCAATGGCGTCTTCGGTGCGGGCGAGTTCCGCCTCAATTTCAGATTCCGAGTACAGGTGCAGCCACGGCTCGTGGTGGAACGAGTGGTTGCCCACCTCGTGCCCGGCGGCGGTGATCGCTCGCAACACCGGGTGATGGTCCGGCACGTCGGCGTCTTTGCCGACGATGAACCAGGTGATCGTCAGCCCGCGGTCGCCCAGGAATTTCAGCACCCGCGGCACAACGACACCGAGGTACGACGGGTACTGATCCCACCCGGCGTCGCCGTGCGTCTTCAGGTAACTCCACAGGTTGTCCAGGTCGAGGGACAAGCTGCACAGGGGCTTCGGCATCACTCTCCCTCGTTCCCACGCTCCGCGTGGGGACGTGAAACGGACGCTCCGCGTCCCCTGAAATCGGATCACCGACGCAGAGCGTCCGGTTCGTGCGTTCCCACGCTGAGCGTGGGGACGAGGTTCGCCCCGCGTTCGGCCAGTTGCAGCGTCTCGTTCACGTTCAGCGTGCCGTTCACGATCTGCGACGAGTTCACCAGGAACACCCCCGGCAGAATGGTATGCATCGGCGGCACGCGGTCGGAATATCCAATCGTCGGGATGGGGAACACGTGCTTCACGCGGGCGATCTGGAAGGCCAGCACGTCGGCCCGCTTGAAGTGCGGATACATCCGCTCCAGCGCCGCCGTGAACCGCTCGCGGATCGAATTATCCGGTTCGCTCATCAGCGGGTCGTCGGGGGCGATGTACTTCGGGAGGTAGACCAAGCTGTGCCCGTCGAACTCGCTGCGGTCTACCAGGGCCGACATTTCAATCACGCCGGTGAACGGCACCCATGGGTCGGTCAGGTTGGTCACGTAGAAGCGGTCGAGCGGGTTCTTGAGCAGCACCGAGGCACACACGATGCCCTGATATTTCACGGCCGACAGGCGGTCTCTTTCGTCCGTCGTCAGGTCGGGCAACAGCTTCACGGCGAGCGGCGGGGCGGCGGTGCAGACCACCCGATCAAAGGTCAGCACTTCACCCGATGCCAGTTCGACCCGCGGGCCGACGCCGGCCGGCGAGTCGATTCGATTCACCACAGCACGGGTGCGGCTGTCCACGCCGTCGGCCGTCAGCACTTCGGCGAAGCGGTCGAGGATGCGGCCGTACCCGCCCTTCACATAGCCGAACAGCTCCTTCTTCATCCCACTCTTTCGGGCCGCGTACATCCGCTGGATGGTCGCCCAGATGAATGCGGCGCTGGCGTCCTTGTAGCTGTCGCCGAGTTTCGCCTTCAGCAGCGGTAGCCAGATCTTTTCGACGGTCCGCTTGCCGCTCAGCTTCGTCAGCCACTCGACGACGGGGATTCGTTCCAGCCGCTTCCAGTCGGTCGTGCGGCTGGCCCGCAGAATGGTCAGGCCGAGCCAGAACTTGCCCCACAAACCCAGCGGCGGGAACCGCAGGAATTCCAGGCTGTTCGACATCGAGTACAGCTTGCCGTCGGTGTAGAAGCCGGTCTTCGTCTCGGTGCCGACGAACTCGCCCTGTAGGTCCAGTCGCTTCAGCAGGGCGTGCGTGTGCGAGTCGCTCAACAAGATGACGTGGTAGAACTTGTCCCACCTCACGCCCCCCACGTCCCACGCCGCGGCCAGGCCTCCGACCTCCGCCGCTGCCTCCAGCACGGTGACGCGGTGGCCCTGTGTCCGCAGGCGGTCGGCGAGCGACAGCCCGAGCAATCCGCCGCCGACGATGCCGACGTGTTCAGTCCCCATCATTCCCGCTCGGTGGTGACGCCGGCCGTGTGGGTGAACTGTCGGCCGCACTCTTGGCAGCTTAGCTCGCGGTTGGTCGGCGGGTCGTGCGGCGGGTGGCGGAGGAGCAGTTGCCCGCACCGGCAGACCACCCCGACCGGCACCGCGGGCGAGCCGAGGGCGAGTGCGAAGTCGGGCACACTCTTCGTGACGACACTCCCCATGCCGACCATCGCCCACCGGCCGACCGTAATGCCGCCGCCGACGGTGCAGTTCGCCCCGATGGTGGCGCCGGCCTTCACGGTGGTGTTCTGCGTGTGGTCGTCCGGTTCGCTCGGCCGGAGGTACAGCAGGTCGGGCGTGGTGGCCCGCGGGAACTTGTCGTTGGTGAACACCGTACCCGCGGCGATCATCACGCCGTCTTCGAGGGTAATGCCGGCGCACACGTACACGAAGCTGTTCAGCTTGCAGCGGTGGCCGATCCGCACGCCGTAGGCGATGTACGTCTTCTCGCCGACGATGCACTCGTCGCCGATGGTGGCGTCGCGCCGGATGTGGACGTTGTCCCACACGCTCGTCCCGCGGCCGAGCGTCACGCCGCGCTCGATGATGGCGGTCGGGTGGATTCGCACGCCGTCAGACACGGGCCACCTCGCGGACGACGTCCGTCAGCTTCACCGACGGCGGGGTGTGCGTCAGCGCGTCGCCGGCCTGCACGCCCGTCCACGGGGCCGACCGCATCGAGCGGTACGCGGCTTCGATCACCTCCACGCTGGCGATGGCGTCGTCCGATGTGATGAGCAGCGGCTCCTCGCCTCGCACGGCTTTCGCCACGTTCGTCACCTGGGCGGTGAACGCCTGCACCTTGTCGTACCCGGTGCCGAACACCGTCCAGTCGCCGCCGAGCGGCTTGATCCGCGACTGCTTCCACCCCACCTGGATGGTGCCGCGGCTGCCGTAGATGTTCACGTACCAGTCGAGTTCCTTGTTGATGCTCCAGCTCAGGTCGATCGTGCCCACCACTCCCGTCGCGCTCCGCACGAACAGGCGGGCGGTGTCCTCCACCGGGATGGCCTGCACCCGCAGCCCCTCGACGGCGTGAACCTCTGCGAGCGGGCCGAGGAAGTAGCGGATCACGTCCACCGAGTGCGTGCCGTTGTCGATGAGCACGCCGCCGCCGCTCACGTCGGGTCGGCTGTTCCACCGGCCCGTCATGTCCACGCGGCTGGTGAAGGCGTTCTCGAACAGGATGACTTCGCCGATCTCGCCCGCCCCCACCAGTTGCTTGGCCTTCACCACGTCGGCCACGTACCGAAACTTCGACCCCATCGTGAGCAGCCGGCCGGCCTTCACCGCCTCGTACTGCATCTTGCGGGCGTCGGCCGACGAGATGGTGAACGGCTTTTCACACAGCACGTGCCGGCCGGCGCGGAGCAGCTCGGTCGTGATGCGGGTGTGCGTGTCCGGAGGGGTGCAGACGATGACGACTTCGGCGTTCGGCAACGCCGTGTGCGAGTCGAACGCGGGCACGCCGTACTTCGCGCCGAAGGCGGCGGCGGAGTCGGGCCGCGCGTCGGCGACGGCCACCAGCTCGGCGTGCGGGTTGTTGGCGAACGCGGCGGCGTAGCTGTGGGCGATGCCGCCGGTGCCGACGATGGCAAACGTGACCGTGTTCACGCGGCACCCCCTTTCGACAACCTGGTGGCCGCCTGGTAGATACTGCTCGCCAAGTAGTTCAGGTGGTCGGCGGTGTACTTCTCGTTCCACGGCAGCACCAGCACGCGGTCGAGGTACTCGAACGTGCCGGGGAACCGTTCGGCCGAGTAGTCCACCGCGTCGGGCGTGGCGAGGGTGAAGGGCCAGCGGCTCTTGCCGAACGTCCGCTGGTCGCGGAACACCTCGCACCGGAAGGCCGGCTTCTGGATGTACCGCGGGGCCGACAGGATGTTCGCCAGCTTGAGTTCTTTGGCGAGTGCGGGCGGGCCGCCGGGGATGACGGCCGGATCGACCATCACGCTGTACTTCCAGAAGGTGTGCGTGCCGTTCGGCGTGCGGTGCGGCACGCTCACGCCGGGGGTGCCTTCGAGCAACTGGTCCATCCGCGCGGCGGCGTCCACGCGGGCCTTCACCACGCCGGGCAGCTTCGGCAGTTGGCCGACGGCGCACGCCGATTGCAGCTCACTCAGCCGGTAGTTCAGCGAGATGAAGTAGTGGTCCGGCTGCGGGTCGCCGTACCCCCACGCCTTGTTGATGAACAGGTACATGCGGCGGGCGAGGGCCGCGTCGTTGCTCACCACCAGCCCGCCCTCGCCGGTGGTGATGTGCTTGCCCTGTTGCAGGCTGAAGCAGCCGACGGCCCCGAGCGTGCCGACCGGCCGGCCGGCAAACGTCGCCCCGAACGCCTGGGCCGCGTCTTCGATCACTGGCACGCCGTGCTTGTTGGCCACGGCCAGGATGCTCGTCATGTGGCACGGGTTGCCGAACAGGTGGGTGACGATGACCGCCTTCGTGCGCGGGGTGATGCGTGCGGCGATGGTGCGGGCGGTGACGTTCCCCGTCCGCGGGTCCACGTCGGCGAACACCGGGATCGCCCCGTGAAACAGGATGGGCGTGAGCGCGCCCATGTCGGTGATGCTGGTGGTGACGATCTCGTCACCCGGCTCGGGATCGACGGCGGCGATGGCGCAATGCACTGCGGCCGAGCCGGACGAGCAGGCGTAGGCGTACTTCGCCCCCACGCTGGCGGCGAACTCCGTTTCCAGCCGCTTGGTGAACTGGCCCTTCGTGGCGGTGAGGGTGCCGCTGCGGATGGCTTCCGCGAGCAGGGCGATTTCCTCCTCCCCCAGGGTGCGGCCGGTGGCGTCCTGGTCGGACGGCAGGGTGATCGCGGGTACGGTGCTAATCGGGATGTTCATCGTGGGGCGAGTCGTAATGTCAGGCCGGGGTGAGGGGCACCGGCGTGGCGGGTTCGGGGATGGGGTTCGGGTCGGCGGCGAGCGTCCGCTTCAGGTGGCCGAGTTGCCCGCGGATGACCTGGTCGCGGTCGGCCGACGAGTCTTGCCGCCAGCGGTCGAAGGTCAGGCCGATCATCAGCCCCAGGTGGCCGAGGACGGTGCGGACCGTTTTCAGTTTGGACCGGCCGAGCAGCCGCGTTTCGAGCACGGCCGGGTGTTCGACGATCTTCTTGCCGGCCAGATCCAGCCGGCCGATCAGTTCGGCCACGCCGAGGAAGCGGGCGTTCTTGATCGGGATGGCGGCGACGGTGCTGCGGCGGTACACGCGGAAGCAGCTCGTGTAGGTGTGCAGTTTCGTCTTCAGAATCCGCCGGTACAGCCAGGCACACCCCTTGCTCAGGCTGAGCCGCCAGCCGGGCACGTTCTTCACCCCGCCGCCGGGGTGGTACGGCGAGGCCGTCACCAGATCGACGCCCGGCTGAAGGAGCGGGATCATCTCGGCCAGCTTGAGCGGGTCGTAGCTGCAATCACTGTCCATCGAGCAGACGATTTCGGCGTGGGCGGCGCGGATGCCGGTGGTGATGGCCGCCGCCACCCCCAGATTCACCGCGTGCCGGGTCAGCCGCACGTGCGGGCGGTCGGCGAACGTGCGGTTCAGCCGCGCCCACGTGTTGTCGGTGCTGCCGTCGTCCACGATCACGAACTCGACGTCGTACAGGTGGGCGAGGCGGCTGTGGACCTCGTCCAGCGTGTTCTTCAGGTGCGGCACCAGCAGTTCTTCGTTGAAGCACGGCACCACGACCGACACCGGCGTGACCGGGGTCGCCGGCGCGTCGGCGAGCGGGCGGGGGGGCGGCAGCGTCTGCACCTCGGTGGGGATCAGGGCGACCATGTCGGTGCGCGTCGCCGGCGTTTCGGCCGTCAGGTGCAAGTAGTCGGCAATCGACCCGAACCGATAGCGGGCGAGCAACTCGCCGATGCGGGCGGGCATCGCCTTCAGGTTGCGGTAGTGCCGTGTACGGCGGAGGAAGCCGATACCGCTCAACTGCGGCTGCTCGGGGTCGAGTTCCCACGTGTGGAAGTAGGCGACGAGCGGGTGCGGGTGCTCCTTCGCCCACCGGTCCGCCGCCGCACGGGTGAGCCACCGCGGCAGTTGTCGCAGGTAGTTGCCGCCGACCACCGGCACCCGCACGCCCAGGATGTTGCCGGTGGACACGGGCAACTCGAGGAGCGAGTGCGGGCCGTTGCGGTGCTCGTGCGGGGTGAATCGGCGGGGGTCGTCGCCGAACGCCCCCCGCATGGGTGCGACGCTGGAGTCGTAGGCGAACCCGAGTTCGGCCAGCGCGTCGAGCGCCCACAGGTCGTCTGGCCGCAGCCACCCGTCGGCCACCCGATAGCCGTTCACCTTCCGCCCGGCCGCGTCCTCCACGGCGATGCGCGCCCGCACGGCGTCGGCCTTGAACTCGTCCGGCGTCATGTCGCGGACGCCGCGGTGGTAGAACCCGCGGACGGCCACCTCGTGCCCGGCGTCGGCCACCCGCCGCACCATCTGTGGGAACTGCTCGGCGATCCACCCGAGGATGAAGAACGTGGCCGTCGCGTCGTGCTTCGCCAACAATTCGAGCGTGCGGGCGGTCGTCTCTTCCACCCGCGACTCGAACCGCTGCCAGCGGTTTTTTTGGATGAACGTGTTGAACGCCCCCACCTGGAAGTAGTCTTCCAGGTTGATGGTGAGCAGGTGGCGCGCGGGAGTGGTCATGCCGTCACCTCCGACGGTCTGCCCACTGTAGCCGGGGTCTGTGACCCCGGTCCGGCCTCACAGAGGCCGGCGACAACAAGTTTGAAGGCGACCGCCAACGCGTTCACGATCCGCTCGGCCGCGTGCCCGTCGCCGAACGGGTTGTCGGTCGGCTTGGCGGTGGCGTCGGTGCGGTGCAGTTCGTTCAGCATCATGGCCAGGTCGTCACCCGTCGGGCACAGCTTCGCCAGCCCGGTCTCGAGAACTTCCGGCCGCTCGGTGTTCTCCCGCAAGATGAGCAGCGGCACGCCCAGGCTCGGCGCCTCTTCTTGCACCCCGCCGGAGTCGGACGCGATCACCCACGACTCGGACAACAGGCCGATGAAGTCCGGGTAATCCAACGGGTCGATCAGCCAGACGCGATCCAGCCCGCCGAGCATCCCCGCCGCCGCCCGCACCGCCGGGTTCGGGTGCATGGGGAAGATGACGGCCGTGTCCGGGTGCCGCTGCACGAACGCCCGCAGCGCCCGCAGGTTGGACGCCATCTTCTCGCCGAAGCTCTCCCGCCGGTGTGTGGTCACGGTCACGCGCTTCAATCCGGCGGTCGCTTTCAACAGGGCGGCCAGCTTGGGCGACCGCTCTTGTCGGGCGAGGATGCCGTTCAGGGCATCGACGACCGGGTTGCCGGTGACGATCACCGACTCGGGCGGGGCGCCTTCGGCGAGCAGGTTGTCGGCGTGGCTGGCGGTGGCGGCGAAGTGCCAGCGGGCGAGCCGCGACACCAGCCGGCGGTTCATCTCTTCGGGGAACGGCGATTCGGGGTCGTCGGTTCGCAACCCGGCTTCGACGTGGGCGACCGGAATGCGGCGGTGGAAGGCGGCGAGTGCGGCGGCGGTGGCGGTGGTCGTGTCGCCCTGCACCATCACCACGTCCGGCGTCTCCTTCGCCAACACCGCATCGAACTCGGTGAGCACGCGGGCGAACAGCCGGTTGAGCGGCTGGCCCGGCTCCATCACGTTCAACTCGTGGTCGATCCGCACGCCGAAGTGTGACACGAACGGGGCGAGTAAGTCGGTGTGCTGACCGGACGAGACGACGAGCGGGCGGAAGGCGGGTGAGTCCGCGAGGACGGCGATGACGGGGGCCAGCTTGATGACCTCCGGCCGGGTGCCGAAGGCCACTGCCACACGAATCGGCCGATTATACGGAGAGCGGGTGACGTCGGGCATGGGGCGGAGTGCGGAACCGGATTTCGGCTGTCGGAGTTTTCGCCACTCTAGCATACGGTTCAGCGGGTCGAGAAATTGTTCAGATTTCGTAACCGACGGCCGGAGCGCGCGCCGCCGGAGAACCACTCGGACGCACATCGGACGCCCGGTGTTTCCAATTCCGCACCCACTTCTTGAAGCGAACGGCCGCGGGAGTATGGTCAGTGCGGAACGGAATTGCCTTCTCCCGGATGAAAAACGTGGCCCCCGAGCCGGTCGACTTGACCCGCGTCCGCACCGTTCCGCTGCAACTGCGGCCGAACAAGGTGTCGCGGGCGCACTTCGCCCGCCCGCCGCGGAAGGGGCAGTCGGCGGCGGAGTTTCTGGGCGGCTTGCCGGGCATTCTGGCCGGGGCCGACTTCCGCCGCGTGATCGAGGCGGTGGTCCGCGCCCATCGAAACGGCCGGCCGGTGGTGTTCGGGTTCGGTGCCCATGTGCTCAAGTGCGGGCTGTCGCCGGTGGTCATCGACCTGATGGAACGTGGTGTCATTACCGCCGTGGCGACGAACGGCTCCGGTGCGATCCACGACTTCGAACTGGCTCTCATTGGCGAGACTTCGGAGGACGTGGCGACCGGGTTGAAGGACGGCACCTTCGGCATGGTGAAGGAGACTGGCGAGTTGATGCACACGGCCATCAACCGCGCCCTCGACCGCCCGACCGCCGGCCTGGGCGAACTGTTCGGCGAGCAACTCGACCTGATCGCCGCCCCGAACCGCGACCTGAGCGTGGCCGCCGCCGCCCGCCGGCTGGGGTTGCCGTTCTGCGTTCATGTGGCCATCGGCACCGACATCATCCACATGCACCCGACGGCCGACGGTGCCGCGCTCGGCAGGGCCAGCTTCAATGACTTCAAGCTGCTGTGCGGGGTGGTGACGGAGTTGAGCGGCGGGGTGTACCTGAACGTCGGCTCGGCAGTGATTCTGCCGGAGGTGTTCCTGAAGGCGTTCACGGTGGCCCAGAACCTGGGGGCAAACTTGACCGACTTCACCACCGTGAACATGGACATGATCGCCCACTACCGCAGCGGGGAGAACGTCGTCCGCCGCCCGCCGACAGTTGGTGGAGTCGGGTTCAACTTGATCGGCCGGCACGAGATCATGCTGCCCCTGCTGGCCCAGGCTGTTGTTGAAGAGATAGGTTGAGCAGGAAGGACACGGATGACACGGATGAAGCACGGAGGACACGGATCAGAAGAATCCATGTTCCATCTGATCCTCTTCATCCCTGCTTTCTTCCGTGTCATCCGTGTTCCGCTTGAATTGGTCCGAATGTTCACCCCCCGCAACAAGCTGCTCTCCTGGCCGGAACTGTTGGCTGTCCGTGACGCCGCACGCGCGGCCGGGCGGGTGGTGGTGTGGACGAACGGCACGTTCGACCTGCTCCACCCCGGTCACGTGAGCAGCCTGCAACAGGCGCGGCAGCTCGGCGACGTGCTGGTGGTGGGCGTGAACTCCGACCGCTCGGTGAAGGCGTACAAGGGGCCGACGCGACCCATCTTGACCGAAGCTGAACGCGCCGCGATGCTGGCCGCGCTCGAGTGCGTCGATTACGTCATCGTCTTCGACGAGGACACGCCGGCCGAGTCTCTGGCGATGCTCAAGCCGGACATCCACTGCAAGGGGGCCGAGTACGCCCCGCCGCACGGCCGCCCGGTGCCCGAGCGCGGCGTGGTGGAAGGCTACGGCGGGCGGATCGAGTACCTGCCGCTCGTGCCGGGGGTGAGCACGACGGAGTTGTTGGAGAGGATTCAGAGTTAGCCACGGATAGACACAGATGAAGACACGACCCGAGTCTAGAAATTCTTGATTCGGATCGTGTCTTCATCCGTGTCCTTCCGTGGCGTCTTTTAGTGATCGAGGCGACCGCATGACTGACCTGCTGGCCCGCTTTCGTGACTGCCCCATCCTCGTCGTCGGCGACCTGATGCTGGACGAGTTCATTTGGGGCAGTGTCACCCGCATTTCGCCCGAGGCCCCCGTGCCGGTGGTGCAGGTGCGGGACCGCACGTACACTGCCGGCGGGGCGGCGAACACCGCCGCCAACGTCCGCACACTCGGCGGGCGGGTGGCCGTGGCTGGCGTGCTAGGCGACGACGCAGGCGGCCGGCGGACGCGGGAGATCCTGGAAGCGCAAGGCGTGGACACGGCCGCGGTGGTGGCAGATGAATCCCGGCCGACGACGACGAAAACGCGAGTGGTCGCTCACAGTCAGCAAGTCGTGCGAATCGACGAGGAGAAGCCGGGGGCGATTGCGAGTGGCGTGGAAGACTGCTTGTTCGCGGCGATTGCCGAGCAGTTGAAGGGCGTCCGCGGGTGTGTGGTGTCGGACTACGGCAAAGGCGTGGTGACGGCGAGCTTGGCCGGGCGGGTGATCGCCGCGGCGACCGCCGCCGGCGTGCCGGTGGTCATCGACCCGAAGGGCACCGACTACGCCAAGTACCGCGGGGCGACGCTGGTGAAGCCGAACCAACTCGAAGCCGGACAGGTGCTCAACCGCACGCTGCACACGAGCGAAGACGTGGACGCGGCGGGGGTCGAACTGCTCCACTTACTCGGGCTGAAGTCGGCCGTGCTCATCACTCGCGGCGCGGCAGGGATGAGTCTGTTTGAAACCGGCCGCGAGGCAGTACATGTGCCCGCCCAGGCCCGCGAGGTGTACGACGTGACCGGCGCCGGCGACACCGTGGCCGGCACGCTGGCGCTCACGCTGGCCGTCGGCGGGTCACTCGCCGACGCCTGCCGGCTGGCGAGTTTGGCCGCGGCGGTGGTGGTCGGCAAGGTGGGCACGGCCACTTGCTCGGTGAAGGAACTGCGGGCCGCGGTGCAGGTCGCGCGGTGGTGAACGGTGATTTCGCTCCCACTTCTCCCGCACGTCGGGTAAAGTTTCGGTGTCATGTTCATCCGTGATCGGAGGCGTCGAAATGGTTCCGGCACTCGTTACAGTCGGCGTCGTGTTGGCGGTCGGCGTCGCGGTGTTCCTGTTCACCCGCCGCAGTGCGGGCAAACCGGCCGTCTTCGAGAACGAGCGGGAAGAGAAGCTGGCGAATGCGGTGGCGCGGAAGGTGGGCTGTGCGCCGGGTGCGGCACTGGGGGCCGTGCGACAGGAACTCGAACACTCGCCGGGGCAGGCGGATGAGGTGTTGACCAAGCGGGCGGTGTACCACTACCAGCAGTCGATCCCCGAGCGGACGTGCAGCACGTACCGCGACCCCTCCCGCGGGTGAGGGTGAGTCATCCCGCCCCGGTCGGGGCGCACTTCACCTCAACTCCGAAATAGCTTCAGTCATCGGTGAGGGATGTCATGGCCGTGTCGTTGATTCACGAGTGTTCACCTCCGAACGCCGACTCGGTGGAGGGCGAGTGCGATGGGCGATCTGCCGACTTTCGGCAACGAGTCGTGGTCAATCTGCTGTTGGCGGTGGGCATTGTTGTACTCTTGACCTGGGGACGACTAGCGGTCGGGGACCTAGAGCGCCACCCGGAGGAAAGTCAGACGCGAGCGACCGCAATTCCCACGGCACTCGACTTCGATGTGGTGCAGCAACAATTCAGGCAAGTGTCAGTCATGATGACCGCCGATGAGGTGTCCCGTCTGCTTGGCCCGCAACGATACGCGATGCTCCATGAGCCGGCGATGGACGAGTACGAAGAGCGTGTTTCGGCACGACCGGATCGCTACCCCGAACCGCGATATTGGGCGAAGTGGGATGACCCCAAACAGCCCGCCCGTTGGGTCGCGGTATTCATCTGCGGTGGTCGCGTCTACAAGACCCTTAAGGCAGGAGAGTAGGCAGTATCACTCCGGGTACAGCAAGCACGCCTTCCGCCGTTCGGCGAACTTCGTCAGCCCCGGTTCCCACGCCTTCATTACGTCCGCCACCGGCTTGCCGGCCTCCACCGCGTCGAACGTCGCCTTGTGAACGAGCAGCGTGTCGTACCGCTTCGACTGCCAGTCGGTCGGGTAGATCTTCTTCAACGTCGCGGCGAAGTGCAGTCCTACCGTCACCGGCCGCACCTTCTCCCAATCATCAACGATGATGTCCACCCCGCCGCACGGCTTGTCCTTGTGAACAGACCCCGTTGGCGTGCGATCGGTCGACACGAACCGCACGCCGTCGAGGTTCAGCTTGTTCAACTCGCCGGCCAGTTTCCGCCCGTCGATCCACGGCGCCCCCACCCACTCGAACGGCCGCTCGGTGCCGCGGCCGACGCTCACGTTGGTCGTCTCCAACAGTCCGATGCCGGGGTAGAGTGCGGCGGCGGTCAGGTGCCGCATGTTCGGCGACGGGTTCCGCCACGATAGGCCGCTGCGGTCGAACGAGTCGGCTCGCTTCCAGCCTTCGCACTTCACAATGGTCAGGTCGATTCCCAGCTTCCGCTCGGCGTTGAACAGCGTGGCCATCTCGCCGACGGTCATGCCATGCCGCACGGGGATGTCGTGGTACGCGACGAACGACTCCCGCCCGTCGTCCCGCACCGGCCCTTCGACCAGCACCCCACCGATGGGGTTCGGACGGTCCAACACCACCACCTTCAGACCGTTCTCCTTCGCCGCTTCCATCACCAGACCCAGCGTGCTGATGTAGGTGTAGAAGCGACAGCCGATGTCCTGGATGTCGTACACGATGGTGTCGACGCCCTTGAGTTGCTCGGCGGTCGGCTTGCGGCGCTCGCCATACAAGCTGAACACCGGCAACCCGGTCTTCTCGTCCTTGCCGTCGCCGACCTTCTCGTCGAGTTCGCCACGGATGCCGTGCTCGGGGCTGAACAGCGCCACCAGCTTCACGCCGTCGGCCTTGTGGAGCAGGTCGATGGCGGTTTCGCCGGTCGCCGTGCGGCCGGTGTGGTTGGTCACGAGGGCGACGTTGCGGCCCTTCAGCGAAGCGAATTTTTCTTTGACCAGCACGTCGAGGCCGGTCAACACAGGCGGTCCTGGCGAACGGCGCGACGTGAGTTCGCCGGTGCTTCCCCGAACCGGCGGACTCCCTTCGCGCCGCTCGCCCGTCAACGCCGAGGCAACGATGGTGCCCACCTCACGTCGCAGGTCCGTCACGCTCACCTTTTCGTTGATGAACGTGCGGTTGGTCAAGATGACGACGGCCGTCTTGCTCGGCGGGTCGACCCACACGCTCGTGCCGGTGAAGCCGGTGTGCCCGAACCCGTCGCCGGCCGGGAACAGTTCGCCCCGCTGCGCGGTGAACCCGGTATCCACGTCCCACCCCGGCGACCGCTGGCCGCTCGGCGGCACGGCCCGGCCCTCGGTGAACAGCTTCACGGTGAGTGGTGAGAGAATCCGTTTGCCGTCGAGTTCGCCGTCCCGCAACAACATCCGGCAGTAGCGGGCGAGGTCGTCGGCGGTGCCGAACAGACCGGCGTGCCCGGCCACCCCGCCGACCGCGAACGCCCGCGGGTCGTGAACCACCCCACGGATTTCGTTGCCGTCGCGCTTGCCCGTCGGGGCGGCGGTCTTTCGCAGTGCTTCGCCGGGCGTGAACCCGGCCGTCGTCATCTTCAACGGCTCGAACACGTTCTTCTTCGCGAACTC
>JANNVG010000163.1:0-2873 GCA_031414395.1 Fimbriiglobus sp. | reverse complement strand
TCGACCCGGCCCAGACGCCGTTCTACCGCACGCCGCTGAACCGCGCGGGGAAGCCGTGGGGCGTGCTGTTCCACGTCGAGGGGCCGCGGCGACTCAAAACGTCGGCGGTTTGGGCGGACGACCGTATCGCGTTCTACGACGCCGTCGGCCGGCAGACGAAGAACTGCCGCATCTACTGGAACCGCAAGCCGTGACCCGCTCTTCTCCCTCACCCCCGAAGCGGGGGAGAGGGGAAAAGAAGGAGGCCGCTCGCCTCAGTCCAGGGTGGCCACCTCGCCGCGGGCGCGGGTCAGGTGCTGGTACGCCTGGAGCAGGGAGATGCTGGCCTTCACGAACCGCACGCTGCCGTCGCCCATGACCACGTTCGCCCCGCCGGTGTGGAAGCTGAAGACCTCTTCGTTCGGCCCGCAGTTCAGCCGGGTCCACGGGCAGGTGGCCGGGCCGCCGCGGGGCGTGGCGTTGTTGTTCACCAGTTGGTCCACGTTGAAGGCGTTGTCCGGTTCGGCCCACGCCCAGAACCGCCGGCCGGTCGGGTTGAGTGTGTTGCTCGTGCCCGGACTGAACGGCATGGCGTCGCTCCGCCCGGCCATCTCGCAGATGGCGATGGTGTTGGACGTGCCGTCCGACACTTGGCCGGCCGAACGGGGCTGGGAGCCGTTGAGCATGCACAGGAGCCGCGGCCCGCCCCACGCGGTGTTGAGCAGCCCGCCGGTGGCGGTCAGTTCCATGTTCGGCGGGGTGGCGGCGTTCACCATCGCCGTCGCCGGGTTGCTGTAGTCGGTGTACGCCACGCCGGTCGCGTCGCGGTCGCCGGTGCGGTTGGCCGTGGACGGGCAGAGGTACGACTTGATGACGCTCGCGGCGGCCTGCTGGTTGGTCGGCGAGGCGGGGTCGTTGTAGGCGTAGTTCGGGTTCATCAGGCGGAACACGTTCTCCTGCTCCATGTACGGCAGCAGCTTCGTCTGGAGGGAGTGCGAAATCTGCCCGACGACGGGGGTGGGGGCGGCTTCGATGACGAACTTGTCGGTCCAGAACACGTTGGCCGTGCCGGCCGGGTTGCGGCCCTGCCCGCCGGTCGGGAACACGCCGGTGGCACTCTCGGCGTTGTGCAGCGCCAGGCCCATTTGTTTCAAGTTATTCTGACAGGAGAGGCGGGCGGCGGCCTCGCGGACTTTCTGCACCGCGGGCAGGAGTAGCCCGATCAGGATGGCGATGATGGCGATGACGACGAGCAACTCGATGAGCGTGAAACCGCAACGGCTCCACGAACGGGGTCCGGGCACAGTGAGGCCTCACAGTGTAGGGTGACTCCGCCGGCTTCGTTCACTCATGCCCGGACCGGGGGCATCAGCCACCACGAGCGAACGACGACCGACGGACTTGTCTGATTACCTTAGCGGTTTGACATCGCAGCGGGCCACTCCTTTCACACAATTCCTGAACTTCGTGGCTGCGGGCGTGAGTCGCCGCAGTCGCGGGCAGTCTCCACGCCATCGAACGCGCCCACCACAAAGGCGTCGGCATGTCTGCAAACCCCGGCCCGTGGGACGACACGCACGTGAACACGGACCAGCGGCGGCGGACGCCGACGCGGGTGCAGCCGCTCACCCCTTCAGCATGTCGTCGTGCCTCATGCCGCTCGGCGGCAGGTCGGCCTTGCGACAGTTGGCCAGTGCCGCCTTCGCCCCGGCCAGTTGGTCCGCGTCGTTGTCCTCCCACTCGATGCTCACCGCCCCGTCGAACCCCACGCGGTTCAACTCGATGAAGATCTCTTCGAGCGAGTTCGCGTCTCGCATGGTGCCGGCCGTCACGAACTTCCACCCGTTCGTCCAGTGGCCCATCGGCCGGTGCCCGCCCAGCCGCCCGCCGCGACAGTGCTCGCGCTCCACCTGCACGCCCTTCACGTGCGCGCAGTGGATGTACGGGGCGAACTCGCGGATGAACTGAATCACCGACACGTTCTGCCACTCAAGGTGCGAGCCGTCCAGGTTGAAGCCCACCACGCCCTCGTAGCCGGCCTTGGTCATGTGGTTGATGTAATCCGCGGCGCTCTCCAGGTCGCCCATCGCCCGCTCGCTCGGGTGGCACTCCAGGTCGTAGGTGATGCCCTGTTTTTTACACTCGTCCCAGATCGGGCCGAAGCGTTCGACCAGCAGTTGCAGCGACACATCCCGCACGTCTTCGATCTTGTGCCCGTCCATGCTGTCCGGCAGCGGGGGGAAGAGGAACCAGTGGTTCCAGCACCCGGCGGGGCTGCCCACGAACCCCGGCAGTGCCACCTTGCGGCCTTGCAGCTTGCTCAGGTGCCCGGCCAGCCGGACGGCCGCCATCAGGTCTTTCGCGGCTTCTTCGTGAACCAGCTTGGCCACGTCCGCGGGTACGAAGTACGGGTCGGTCCGCGGCGGCGTGTTGCCGGCCGTCCGCCACGCGCTGTACGCCTGACGTGCCGCCCCCTTCGGGTTGCAGAAGTTGAGCGACTTCGCGCTCGGCTCGTCGCCCAGCACTTGCCCTTGCAGGTGAACGGCCACGGTGAAGATCTCCAGCCCGTTCGCCTTCGCTTCGTTCACCATGCCGCCGGCCAACGTCGCCGCACCACCATCGGTATCCGCCTGTCGCAGGTCGAGTTCCCAACTGGCGGCCTCGTACCCGTCGAACCCGGCGTCGGCGATGAACTTGATCCACTGGGCGTGTGGGATGTTGCCGAACTGCCCGCGGACCAGGCCGATCTGGTGGAAGCTGCCCTTGCCGGATTTGTGCGCCGCGGTCTGCCGGAAGCCCATGGTGAGTCTCGGTGGGAGGGGTGGCGTTTGAGATAGGCCGCGGCGTCGATCCGGCAATACGGTGAGCGTCGAGGCGTATGCCCGACGAGTCTG
>JANNVG010000162.1:0-9384 GCA_031414395.1 Fimbriiglobus sp. | reverse complement strand
CCCGCATGCCACGTGTTCGCTCCCCCACCCCCCCCCGCCCCGTGTCTCCCCCCCCCCCCCCCCCCCCCCCCCCCCCGCCCCCCCCCCCCCCCCCCCCCCGTCCGGACCCGGCGGCACACGCCGCTCGGCTCGCCATCCACTTCTCCCCTTGCCCGCCGCCGGCCCGTCTGTTATCCCCCGCCGGCCCACTGTAGGGGGATTGTGTGGTGCGCGTGCTCCGTTGGGTGATTCCGATTGTGTTGCTCGCCGTCGCGGTCGGCTGTGTCGGCCGACTCGGGGACCGGCCCACGCCCATCCAGGCGGGTTACAACCCGGTCGAGCTGCTCGAGCCGGTCGGCGAGCAGGAGGCCGACAACCAGATCGACCTGCACGACCTGTACACGGTGGCCGAGAAGTGGCGGCACGAACGCCGGCCGGCCGTGATGCCGCCCGTGCGGAACGTGCTGGCCCTGTCCGGCGGCGGCAGCTACGGGGCGTTCTCGGCCGGCGTGCTGTACGGGTGGACGCAGACGGGCACCCGCCCGACGTTCGACGTGGTGACGGGGGTGAGCACCGGCGCGCTCATCGCCCCGCTCGCGTTCATCGGCACCGAGCGCGACGAGGAACTCCGCGAGGTGTACACCACCCTGCGGAGCAAAGACATCTTCCGCATCCGCAAGACCGTCCGCCTGCTCTTCCTGGCCACCGAGTCGCTGGCCGACAACAGCCCGCTGGCCAACGTCATCGAGAAGTACATGACCCCGGAGGTGCTGGGGCAGGTGGCCGCCGCCCACGCCGCCGGCCGCCGCCTGTACATCTGCACCACCGAACTGGAGTCCCGCCGCCCGGTGTACTGGGACATGGGCGAGATCGCCGCCCGCGGCACGCCCGAGGCGCTCGAGCTGTTCCGCAACATCCTGCTGGCGTCGAGCGCCATCCCCGGCTTCTTCCCGCCGGTGCGGATCGGGGTGACGGTGGACGGCCAGCCGTTCGACGAGCTGCACACCGACGGGTCGGTCAGCAACGCCCTCTTCTTCCGCCCGCCGTACCTGCCGAGGGACTGCCGCACCAACCCGGACCGGACGTGCCTGTACGGGTCGAACCTGTACGCCCTGGTGGCCGGCAAGCTGTACGCCGACCCGGAGCGGGTGCCCCCGCGGGCGCTGCCCATCGCCAGCACGAGTGCGTCCGCGCTCATTTACGCCGAGACCCGCGGCGACCTGCTGAAGATGTACACCGCCTGCCTGCTGACCGGCATGAACTACCACATCGCCGCCATCCCGCCCGACGAGCGGGTGCCGTTCGGCAGCACCGACTTCGACAAGGCGAAGATGACCGACCTGTTCGAGCGGGGGCGGGCGTGGGCGACCACCGGCCCCGGCTGGCGGACCAGCCCGCCGGGCCTGGAGCCGGGCGAGGGGGCGTTCCTGCGGACCGGCACCGCGCTCACCCGCGTGCCACTCGACACCCCGCCGGCCGTCAACCCTCTGGTGTATCCGCCCCTCCAACTCCTCCCCGGACGACAACTGACGAAGTGAGTGCGACGGATTGTCAGATCTCGAACGGTAGAAGGCCGCGACTCAGCCGCGGAGCGGCGACCGATGTTAGCCAGGGGTGAAGTCGGCGAGCGAAGAGAGCCACGGAACCCCTGGAAACGCAGACGAAATGGAACAAGCCCCGGAGGGGCGACAGATCCGACGTCTGTCGCCCCTCCGGGGCTTGTGTTGTTTTCGCATCAGTTCCAGGGGTTGCGCTCGCTCCGCTCGCTTCACCCCTGGCTAACATCGGTCGCCGCTCCGCGGCGTGGTGTGGCTTCGCCAGTTCGGAATGGCACACCACTCCGGATCGCCAGCAACTCGCCCGCGACCTGTCGGACGCCCTCGTCGCTCAGGCTGTCGACGGTCAAGCCTTCCCGCACGTGCGGGAAGTCACGGTCCCGCGAGTGCTGGTAGGCCGGGTCGTAGTGCATCTCCAGCACGTCGGCGACGAACTCCGCCCACCGCCCGGCGTCGATGTCCGCCACCCACCCGCCGACCACGCTCTCGCTCAGCCGGTGCCGCAGCCGACGCACCAGCCGTTTCAACTCGTCCGGGTCTTCCACGAAGTGCCGGTACGTCCGCAGTAGGTAGTCTGCCCGCTCGGCCGTGCTCACGTGCAGTTCCACCCCGCCGGCCGCCTTCATCGCCAGCCACAACTCGTTCGGCAAATGGACCTGCCCGATCTTGCTCGACTCGGCCTCCACCCACACGGGGCGAGTGACATCGAGTTGTCAGAGTCGCCCGTACAGCCGCGACTCGAACAGCCGCTGCGGGGGCTGCGGGCAGCCCGGCTCCGACCCGAGCAGCGACCCGCGGTGGGCGGCCAGCTCTTCCAAGTCGAGCACCTGCCCGCCGCGCGCCGCCACCTCCCGCAGCACGCGGGTCTTGCCGCTCCCGGTGCGGCCGGCGAGCACGCGGAAGGTGAACCGCGGGGCGAGTTCCCGCAGGCCGTCCATCACCTCGGTGCGGTACGTCTTGTACCCGCCGCCCAGCAGGGTAGTGCGGAACCCGATCTGCCCGAGGACGAGGGCGAAGCTGCCCGACCGCTGCCCGCCCCGCCAGCAGTACACGAGCGGGCGGTACTCTTTCGGCTTGTCGGCGAAGTGCTCGTCGATGTGCCGGGCGATGTTCCGCGACACCAGTGCCGCCCCCACCTTGCGGGCCTCGAACGGGTTGACCTGCTTGTAGATGGTGCCCACGCGGGCGCGCTCGTCGTCGCTCAGCACGGGCAAGTTGACGGCACCGGGGATGTGGTCGTCGGCGAACTCGGCCGGCGACCGCACGTCGATGACCACATCAAACCGCGGGCGATCCGGGGCGAAGTAGCGGGGCAACAGGTTGGGCGGCTGCGTCATCCCGCAATTGTAGCGGCGGACGGTTCGAGCCGATTCGGTTCGCAGAGATGACTGCCAGATTGTGCCGACGGTTTCAGTTCCCGGTTTTCGTGTCACACGGCTCCGCGGCCCGCGTGTGGGGTGTCGAAAGGCTGATCTTCTCGGCCACACCGCCCGCACCCCCCACACGGAGCCTCTGCCATGTCTCACCCGTCCCGCACCCGCATCGGCCTGCAATCGCTCGAAGCCCGCGAGGTGCCCGCCGTGCTCGTCTCGCTCGTCGGCACCGAGCTGCGGCTCACCGGCGACTCGGCCGCCGACACCGCCGCCGTGTCGGTCCAGACCTACGGCACCCCTTCGACCGCCGACGACGTGGTGCGGGTGCAGCACAACACCGCGACCGGCCAGGCCGCCACCCAATACCCGCTCGCGCAGGTGGCGTCCGTGCGGGCGAACATGAACGGCGGGCACGACTGGTTCGACAACCGCTCCCACCTGCCCAGCCTGGTGTTCGGCGGCAGCGGGAACGACCGGCTGATCGGCGGCAGTGGGGCCGACGTGATGTACGGCGAGAGCGGGAACGACCGGCTGTACGGCAAGGGCGGGAGCGACGTGCTGGACGCCGGCAGCGGGGTGAACGGGCTGTACGGCGGGGACGGGTCGGACGTGCTCGTCGGCGGCACCGGCGCCTTCACCTCCGACCGCTTCCTGCTCGACTCGACGGCCGACACGGTGATGAACTACTTCCCCGTCATGGACGCCAAGATCGAGTTCAAGAACAGCGGCGTGCTGATCAACCCCGCCGCCTGGAGCCAGGACGAGGTGGCCAGCATCGACACCACTCTGGCCGCCCTGCACGAGGCCAAAGGGTCGCCCGTGTTGCTCCGCACCGACGGTCAGGACCTGGACTTCCGCAAGGCGAGCAGCTTGGCCGCGCCGGTCAACGGGGACGAAGACGCGTGGCGGTCGGGCGGGGCCATCAACGTCAAGCAGTCGGCCTTCAGCCTGAGCACCGGCGGGCTGGCCCACCGGGTGCTGCACGCCGTCGGCCACGGGTGGGACTCGGAAGCGACGAACCCCACGTTCGAGCAGTTCGAGGCCATCAGCGACTGGCGGTCGAACCAGTTCCACTACCTGAACCCGTCCGCCTGGCAGTTCGGCGGGGACATGTCGTTCATGTACCGCAAGGCGAACGAGCTGCCGCCCACCGCGCGGGCCGCCCACGACCCGAGCGAGGACTTCGCCGAGACCTTCGCCCTCTACTTCCTCGACAAGATGGGCGATGACTCGCCGTTCACCACGGCCACCATCGACGACGTGCCCGAACGGAAAGCGTACATGGCCGACTTCGTCATCAACGTCGGCTGACCCGCCCTTCGCCCGAACCCCTGTTCCCCCAACCCGGAGACCGTCATGACCGTCCGCACCCCGCTCGCCGCCCTCGCCCTGGTGCTCGTGGCCGCCGCCGCCCCGCCGGCGACCGCCCAGCACGTCGTCTACCACATCCCCGTCGTGTACCACCAGCCGGTCGTCTACCACACGCCCGTCGTGTACCACCAGCCGGTGTACACCTACGGCACGCCGGTGGTGCAGTCCGGGCAGTGGGTCAACCGGCCAAACCTTCTGACGCCGGAATCGAACCGCCCGTTCAGTCGGCCGCTGTGGGACACGTCCGGCCGCGACGGGTTCGGCTTCCCGTTCAACAACCGCCCGCTGCTGAACCTCGCCTACAAGCTGGCGTGGTGACGGCCGCCCCTCGACCTCCGACGCCAACGGCGTCGTTCTCACAGCCCAAGGTTGAGGACCGAAGGTCCGACACCCTGGGCAACCCGCTTCACCCCCGACCCCAACGGGGTCGTTCACCGCTCACTGAACGACCCCGTTGGGGTCGGGGCGTTGGTGGTCATTGTTCCCCAGGGTGTCGGTGCTTCGCACCTCAACCCTGGGCTGCGGGAACAACCCCGTTGGGGTTGACCGGCCTCCGACACCGCTCGGAGTTTTTTCGTTTCGTGTCACACCCCTCCGCGGCCCGCGTGTGGGGAAGCGGAACGGCCGACCCGCACACCCCACGGAACCCCTGCCATGACCCGCTCCCGCCTCGACCTGACCAGCCTGGAAGCCCGCGAAATGCCGGCCATCGACCTGATCGCCGGCCAACTCTCCGTCACCGGCGGCGGGTGGAACGACGCCATCACCATCACCGGCGTGGTCGGCCCCGGCGCCGACGTGGTGACGCACCTCCAGGCGAAGCGGACGGAAACCAAGATCACCCAGTTCGGCCTCGCCTCGTTCACCGAAACGAAGACGTACCTCGCCGGCGATGTCACGTCCGTCCAGGCCTCACTCGGCGACGGCAACAACACGTTCACCAACCAGACGGCCAAGCCGAGTTTCGTGGCCGGCGGCGAGGGGAACGACACCGTCACCGGCGGGAGCGGGAACGACATCATCTTCGCCTACGGCGGCAACGACGTGCTGAGCGGCGGGGCCGGGGCCGACATCATCAGCGGCGGGTTCGGGAACGACACCATCAGCGGCGGCAGCGGGGCGGACACCCTGTACGGCGACGGCGACAACGACACCGTGTGGGGGAACGCGGTCGGCGGGTCGGGGTACGCCACCGACTCGGCGAACACGCTGAACGGGGGCGACGGGGACGACGCCCTGTACGGCAGCGGGGGCAACGACTCCCTGACCGCCGGGGCGGGCGACGACACCCTGAGCGGCGGGAACGGGCACGACACGCTGAAGGGCGACGGCGGGGAAGACTTCTTGCTCGGCAGCGGCGGGGACGACGCCCTGTGGGGCGGCACCGAGGCCGACACCCTGCAAGGGGGCGGCGGGAACGACACCCTCCGCGGCGGCGACGGGCACGACGAACTGACCGGCGACTCCGGCGACGACACCCTGTACGGCGGGTACGACGACGACACCCTGAGCGGCGGGAGCGGGAACGACACCCTCCGCGGCGACTCCGGCACCGACCACCTGACCGGCAACAGCGGGAACGATCACCTGGTAGGCGGCAGCGGGTTCGACAGTCTGATCGGCGGCACCGGGGTGGACACCCTGGTGGCGGTGGACGGCGGGAACGACCTGGTGTTCGGCGGGGACTCCGTCGCCACCAGCGAGCGGGACGAGTTCTGGGTGGACGCCTCGGAGGTGCTCGCCAACCAAATGAGCCTGATGCACGGGGCCGCCGTCGATCCGGACGCGGTTCACGCCATCTCCGGCTACCGCAGCTACACGAAGAACGGGGCGTATGTGACGGTGGGCACGCAGGCGGACGTGGGCGACCTGGTGGACCCGTCCGCCCAGGCGGAGGACGACAACCCGGTGCAGGGCAACTTCGGCCACATGAAGCTGTTCAACGACGGCGGGCCGAAGTACCAGGACGTGAAGCAGGGGGAGGTGGGCAGTTGCTACTTCCTGGCGCGGCTGGCCGCCCTCGCCCGCACGCACCCGCAGTTCATCCGCGACATGGTGGTGGACCTGGGCGACGGCACCTACGCGGTGCAGCTCCACAACGCGGACGGGGACAAGCGGTTCGTGCGGGTGGACGCCGACTTCTACATCAGCGGCGGGCAGTTCGTGTACAACGGGGCGCCGAACGGGGCGCTGTGGGCGGCGGTGGTCGAGAAGGCGTGGGCCATCCACCGCTACGGCACCGCCTCCTACGACGACATCGCCTTCGGGAACGGGCCGACCGACACGGACACCGCCCTCGGGCTGAAGAATGCGGGGGTGGTGTGGAAGGCGGACACGGCGAACGGGGCGACGTTCGCCCTGGCCATGCGGTCGCACCTGGCCGCCGGGCACATGGTCATCATGAGCGGGCCGGGCACCCTGAGCGACACCACCCCGGAAGTCAGCGACAACCAGACGAGCGCGCGGCACGTGTACATGGTCCGCAGCGTGGCCGTCAACTCGTCCGGGGTGGCCACCGCCGTCAGCTTCTACGACCCCTACGGCCGGGAGTTCACGATGACCGACCTGGACAAGCTGTTCTTCTGCGCGACCCGCATGGTGGCGCTCGACCCGAAGTGACGACCCGCCGCGGCCCGCGCCCGAAGCCGTCGGGGGCGGGCCGCCGGTTCCCCCCAAACCCTGTTCCCCCAACCCGGAGACCGTCATGACGATTCGCACCCTGATCGCCGCCGTCGCCTGCCTGGGCCTCGCGGCCGTCACCCCCGCCGACGACAAGAAGGACGACAAGAAGGACGTGCCGGTGGCCGGCACCTTCACCGGCGACGGCAAGGAGGCCAAGCTGGCGTTCGTGTCCGCCGTGGCGGACGAGTCGAACAAGGAGAACGTGACCCTCATCTTCACCGAGAAGGACCACTCGAAGGAGAAGAAGCCGGCGACGGCCGCCCTGTTCAACAAGTGCGGCAGCGCCCTCATCATCACCGTCACCCCGAAGGGGAAGGTGGTCGGCTGCCAGGTGTGCCACGAGGGGCACAAGCGGCCGGGGTTCACCGACATCGGCACCCTGGAGACGAAGGACTTCAAGGCCGCCGACGGCACGCTGACCGGCACCCTGACCACCAACGGGACGGCCGACACGTTCGGCCAGAAGTGGGAGGTGAAACTCACCTTCCGCGTGAACAAACCGTAGGGCGAAGCGACACCGCGACTCCGACCGGCACACCGCCGGCCGGAGTTTTTTCGTTCCGTGTCACACCGCACCGCGTGCCGCGTGTGGGGGTGCGAGGGCGGCCCGCCGCCCACCCAACACCCCCGAACGCGAGGACACGATCATGGCCCACCTCATGGCCCCCCAGCCGTCGAATCCCCAACTGCCGACGTTCTTCAACGTGAACGGCGTCGTCGGTACCGCCCCCGCCGCGAACCAGCGGGAAGACGTGCTGCTGGTGCAATACTACTTGAAGCTCGTCGGCGTCGCGGGCCAAGGCGCCCCGACGCCATTGTTCACCGCGTGCAACGCGGTGTGTGTCACGGGTGTCATCGACCCGCCGACGATCACCGCCATCACCCTCTACCAGCAGCAGCGCAAGATGAAGAACCCGAACGTGGTGGTGGACGGGCGGGTCAGCCCCGCGAAGGGCGGGTACTCCTACGGGGCCGTCTGGACGATAGTTCACATGAACGAAATCGTCCACGAACGGCATCAGAACTTGTGGCCGCGGATCGACAAGATCCCCGGATGCCCGGAGGAGCTGAAGGCAATGGTCATGCGGACCGTGGTGGGCAAGTGACCACGAGACGCGACCGGATGAAACGCCGCCGGCCGGCCGAAGGGATCACCCCTTCGGCCGGCATCGCTTCGCATTCGAGAGGCCCGACCCGGATTTGAACCGGGGATGACGGTTTTGCAAACCGTTGCCTTACCACTTGGCTATCGGGCCTGATTGTCTCAATTTATCGGTCGGGGCGGGTTTGTCAATTCACCCGATTTCCCCCGTTCCGAGGGCTTCTCCCATGCGTGTTCTCGTCGTCGCGGTCGCCCTGTTCGCACTCCCCACCGTCGGCCTCGCCGAAGACCCGATCTTCGAGAAGGGGGCCAAACTGAAAGTCGTCGCCGAGAAGGGCGTGGCCGGCGAAGGCCCGGCGTGGGATCCGAAACTCGGCGTGCTCACCAGCGGCAACGGACACATCAACAGACTGGACACCGACGGCAAGAGTTCGGTTCACCGGAAAGACGCCGGCACCAACGGCCTGCTGTTCGACCGCGACGGCAGCCTGCTGGCGTGTGAACCCGACAAGCGCCGCGTCACCCGCACCACCCCGGACGGCAAGCTGACCGTGCTGACCGACTCGTTCGGCGGCAAGAAGTACAACCAGCCGAACGACATCACCGTGGACGGCAAAGGCCGCGTCTACTTCAGCGACCCGCGGTACGGCCCGAAGGACGGCATGGAACAACTGGACAAGGACGGCAAAACCGTGGAAGGTGTGTACCGCATCGACACCGACGGCAAGGTTCACCGGGTGATCGGCCGCGAGGTGGAGCGGGCGAACGGCGTGCTGGTGTCGGCCGACGACAAACTCCTGTACGTCGCCGACAACAACAACGACACCGGCGGGGCACGCACCCTGTGGCGGTTCGACCTGAAGGACGGCGACGTGGACGTGAAGAGCAAGAAGAAGATCTACGACTGGGGCAAGGGCCGTGGGCCGGACGGGTTGAAGCAGGACGACAAGGGGCGGTTGTACGTCGCCGGCGGGCTGAACAAAGCGAACCCGCCGGCGGAACCCGCCGCCGACGTGAAGGGCGGCATTTATGTGCTGAGTCCGGACGGCAAGCTGCTGGAGTTCCTGCCGGTGCCGACGGACGAGGTGACGAACTGTGCTTTCGGCGGGGAAGATTTGAAGACGCTGTACATCACCGGCGGCGGGGTGCTTTACAGCATCCGCACGAGCACGCCGGGGCGGCTGGTGTGGGCGGGAAAGAAGTGAGGCGTATTTCTTGTAGGGCGGGTCGAGCGGGGAACGCAGAGTGCTGAATGATGTGCGGGTAGGAATGCGTCTCAGTAGACTGCGACGACCCGCCGCCCCTCGAACGGCGGGTCGTC
>JANNVG010000161.1:0-4733 GCA_031414395.1 Fimbriiglobus sp. | reverse complement strand
CTTCCACTCACCGGATCGTCGTGAAATCGGCGTGGTTGAACAGCACCTGCACGAGCGCGGCCGGCGGGTGCTTCGCCAAAAACTCGGCGCACAACTTCGCCTCCTGGTCGGTCGGCGGGCGCAGCAGCACGCGGCGGAACGCCTCGCCAACCACGGCCGACGGTTCCTTCGCGGTGATCTCTTTCGCCACCGCGTCGGCGGCGCGTGCCGACACCTTGCTGTTCACCAGTGCCATCGCCTGTTGCGGCACCACCGTGTTTGATCGCCGGTAACACTCGGTCGGGCTGGGGCCGTCGAACGTGCTCAAGAACAGGTTCGACTTCTCCGGGGCGTGGCGGTAGTAAATGCTCCGCCGCAGCTTCGGGGCGTCGTCGGAGTTGTCCAACTCCGGCCCACCGGTGGTCGCATCCAACAACCCGCCCACTGACAACAGGCTGTCACGAACGGCTTCGGCTTCCAACGGCCGCGGGTTCATCCGCCACACCAGCAGGTTGTCGGGGTCGGCCTTGCGGTTCGCGTCCGCGGCGGGGCCGGTGAAGCTGCTGGCCATGCGGTACGCCTTGCTCGTCATCATCACTTTGTGCAACGCCTTCACGTCCCAATCGGATTTCATGAACTCGACGGCGAGCCAGTCGAGCAGCGCGGGATGGGTCGGCGGGCGGCCGTTCTTGCCGAACTCGAACACGGTGGGCACGAGCGGCTGGCCGAAGTGCCGCAGCCACACGTGGTTCACGAACACGCGGGCGGTCAGCGGGTTGTCCTTTGATGTGATCCACGCGGCGAGCGCCGCCCGCCGGCCGGTACTCGTCTCGGGGTAGCTCGGCAGCAGCGGCGGGTAGTCGGCCGGCGGGGTCTCGCACGCCTTGCGGGCGGCGGCCACTTTCGGTGTCAGGTCGGCGACCTTCTTCTTTTGCGCCTCGATCTGCTTGGCGTCCTTCAGGGCGGTCAACGCCTCCTCCGCTTCGGCGAGGTCGGCTTCCGCCGCGAGGGCCATCGTTTCCAGGTGGAGCACGACGGCATGACGGATCAACTCCGCCGCCTTCGGGTTCGCCGGCTTGCCGTACCGCGCCGCGTCGGCCGCCAGCTTCGCCTTCACCGCTTGCAGTTGCACCACCGCCACCTTGTTCCGCGGTTCTTTTGTGAACAGCTTGATCTGCACCGCCGCCGCGTCGGTCAGAGTCTTTTGCACCTCGGGCCGCAGTGTGGGGTGGGCCGCTTCCGGCGAAAGCGTAACCTCCTTCGGCGAAAAGCCCTTCGGTCCGAACGCCGCCGGCACGCCCGGTGACAACGGCTTGTCACTCCGCGGCGTCTTCTCGTTGCCCCGCTCGAACAGGTACGTCGGCGCCTTCGGGTTGGCGTCGTACACCCGCGGGATGCCGTTCTTCTCCACGTCGGGTTGACCGCTCACCGGGTCGGTGCGGAGTTGGTGCGGCTCGAACACCGCCCGCACGCGGTAATACTCCTCCTGGGCGATGGGGTCGTACATGTGGTCGTGGCACTTGGCGCAGTTGAACGTGACACCGAGGAACGCCTTGCCGGTGTGCTCGACCACGTCGTCGAGCCACACGTTGCGGTTGAACTTGTAGTAGCTGCGGGCCAGGTAGCCGGTCGCCCGCACGTCCCCGCCGGTCTCGTCGGCCGCGAGCATGGCGGTAATCAGCTTGTCGTACTTGGTGTTCACGTTCAAACTTTCGACCACCCAATCCCGCCACTGCCAGATGTGCTTCTGGCTGTTCCGCAGCTCGCCGCCGTACCCGTACCAGTCGGAATACCGCCACACGTCGAGCAGGTGCCGGCCCCACCGCTCGCCGTACCGCGGGCTGGCGAGCAGCGTGTCGATGAGCTTCTCGTAACTGTCCGGGGCGGTGGAAGTGACGAACGCCTCGGCTTCGGCGGCGGTGGGCGGAAGGCCGGTCAGGTCGAGGTAGAGCCGGCGGACGAGCGTGACGCGATCCGCTTCCCCCGCCGGGGTGATCGGCTTCTTGTCCCACTCGGCTTTCAGGAAGTGATCGACCGGGTGAACGCCGTCGGGCACCGCGGCTTGGGCGGGCGGCACGAACGACCAGTGGGCGGACTCCTTCTCCGCCGGCACGGTGGCCCCTTCGTCGATCCAGCGGGCAATCAGCGCGAGGTCGGCGTCGGGCAGCTTGCCCTTCGGCGGCATCTGGTCGAGGTCGTGTGTGCCGTGCAGTGCGTGAATCAACTTGCTCTCACCCGACTTCTTCGGCGCCACGACCGGGCCTTCCAACCCGCCCTTCAGCACCGCCGCCCCGGAGTTCAACCGCAACCCGCCCTTCTGCTTGGCGGCGCCGTGGCAACTGGTGCAGTGCTGCTCGAACAGTGGGCGGACTTGTTTGGCGAAATCGACCGGCTCGGCGGCGGTCGCCAGTGCGGGCAGGAGCAGGGCGAGTGCGAACGCGGGAAGGCGCATCGGCGACACTTCCTGATGTGGGAGGGACGTGCAGTGTACGTGAAGAGCAGGCCGGTCGCAAACGATCTTCGCGGGGAGGGGTGTCTTGTAGGGCGGGTCGTGCGGGGATCGCGGGGACTGTTTCCAAAAACAGGGGAACGGACGTGACCGACGGCCGCGACGACCCGCCGTGCGTTTCATGGCGGGTCGTCGCGGCCACGGCAGGCGGGAGGCGAGCCGGGCGGCCGAACAGACACCCGCGATCCCCGCTCGACCCGCCCTACCAAACCCTGTCACTTCTTCGCCACTTCCGACTTCGAGTTCATGGTGCCGTTCACCTTGATGGCGATCTCGGCCATCGGCACCTTCAGCCCCACGTCGCCTTCCACCTTGCCCGAACTGGTGCCGCCGAACTGGGTGCCGTCGATGCACGCGTCCAGGGTGATCGTCACCTTCATCGTGCTGCCGGCCTCGGTGTCAATCGCGCCGGCGGGCGAGTTGACGCCCGTGATGGGCAGCACGATGGTGTACTCCACCACCCCCCACTTGGCCTTGTCCTTGTCGTACACCTTCACCAGCTTGCCGCTCACCTTCGCCTTGTCCTTGTCCACCGTCATCTCCTCGCCGAACATCTTCGTCACGGCCTTCACGTCCACGTCCCACGTGTCGCCCACCTTCACCGGCTTTTTGGGCAGCATCAGCTCTTCCGGGTCCACGTCGTCCTTCTTGTTGAACTCCTTGTCCAGCACCTCGGTCGCCTCCGCGTTCAGCTTGCCGTCCTCCACGCTGAACGTGTACTTGTCCTTCCCCTTCTCAATCAGTACCGACTTCCCCTTCAGTTCCAGGTCCACCTTCTCGCCCTTCTTCACCACCTCGGCCGTCTCGTAGGTCCGCTTCGCCTTCGTCGGTTTGGCGTCCTTCTCCCCGCGCTCGAGCACCTCTTCCGTGTACACCATCTTGCTCCCGCCCTTCTCCTTCTGCTCCGGCTGGGCCTGCCCGCCGGCGGTCACGTTCACCACCGTGTTCACGTCCTCCGTCTTCGTCTCCTTCACCACGTCGCCCTTGCCCGCCTTCTTCAGCTTGATGGTGATGGCCTCGTCGGCCGCCCCGGCCCCGCCGGCCACCAGCCCGGCCGTCAGCACCGCCGCCCACAGTCGCTTGAGCATCGCTCGCCTCCGCGTGTGTGTGTCCGCAGGCGGCGCGTCCGCCCGCTGGGGGTGTAGTTTATGGTTTGGGAGCGGGGGGTTGTAGCCGCGACCCGGAGGGGAGCGCGGGCGGACCCACTCCCGCCCGATCCCACCACCACCCGCGACACCGCCCCCACGTCTGGCAAGTGACCGGCGTGAGCCGCCAGGGCGGAAGAAACCCAGGCGGCTCACGCCGCCGGTTCACCGTTTCATCACACATTTCTGCCGCCCAGCCCCTTGCGTCCGCGCGATTCGTGCGGGTAAGATACCCGTGTGGACGAACCTCACCCCGCTCCCGTGCGTCTCAGATAACGAACCGGCGGGCCGACCGCGGCCCCCCCCGGTTCGTTGTTGCTTACCGGAGGGTGTCGCCGCCATGAATCCCGGGTCGTACTCGCCGCTCGACGCCAGCGTGCTCGTGCTGAACAAGATGTTCATGGCCGTCCACGTCATCAGCGTGCGGCGGGCGTTCTGCCTGCTGTGCAAGTCCCAGGCGGAAGTGGTCAGCGTGGAAGACGGCCAGTACCTGTCCTACGACTTCGAGTCGTGGGCCGAACTGAGCGCGTTCCGGGCGGCCAACTTCCGCGAGGAGCACGAGGACTGGGTGCGGACACCGACGGTCGAACTCCAGGCGCCGCGGGTGATCCGCCTGTTGGACTACGACAAGGTGCCGCGGCAGGCGGTCAAGTTCAACCGGCGGAACATCTTCGCCCGCGATGGCAACCAGTGCCAGTACTGCGGGCGGAAGTTCGTGATGAGCGAGCTGTCCCTCGACCACGTGATTCCGCGCAGCCAGGGGGGTGGCACCTCGTGGGAGAACATCGTGTGCGCGTGCGTGGAGTGCAACGTCCGCAAGGGCGGGCGGACCCCGCGGCAGGCGAACATGACGCTGGTGCGGAAGCCGGAGAAGCCGAAGCGCAGCCCGGTGCTGAACCTGAAGCTGTCGCAGAAGAAGTACCAGACGTGGCAGTCGTTCCTGGAGAACGCCTACTGGAGCGTCGAGCTGAAGTGAGGCGTGACGGCCGGCGACGGTCGCCGCGTCTGACCTGTTAGCCCGACGCGCCGGGGAGGGGGCCCAGACAGCAACGGCCCCGGGCGGGGCCCACCCGGCCGCCGCGGGCCAACAACACCCCCCC
>JANNVG010000160.1:0-3696 GCA_031414395.1 Fimbriiglobus sp. | reverse complement strand
GATACTACGAGACGCGCCGCGACCGCCTGGGAGCGGGTAAGAAACCACCCGAGCCCTGGCGGTCGCGGCTCGTGAGGGACACGCCATGATCGACGACGACGACCCGCGGGTGCTGTCCGTGGCCCGCGAATACCTGGCCGAACTGGAAGCCGGCCGCACCCCCGCCCGCGGCGGGTACGAGTCGCGCCACCCGGAGCTGCGGGCCGAAGTCGCCGAGTGCCTGGACGGGGTGGAGTTGGCCCACGCCGCCGGCATCGCCTTCCGCCCGCCCGCCGCCCCGCCGCCACCCGACGCCTCCCCCGAACCGCTCGGCGACTTCCGCATCGTCCGCGAGATCGGCCGCGGCGGCATGGGCGTGGTGTACGAGGCGGTGCAACTGTCCCTCGGCCGGCGGGTGGCGCTGAAGGTGCTGCCGTTCGCCGCCGGCCTGGACGCCAAGCACCTGCAACGGTTCAAAACCGAAGCGCACGCCGCCGCGCAGCTTCACCACACGAACATCGTGCCGGTGTACGCCGTCGGGCAGGACCGCGGCACGCACTACTACGCCATGCAGTTGATCGACGGCCGCCCGCTGGACGCCGTCATCCGCGAGCTACGGGACGACAAGCCGCCGCCCGCCGACGACAGCACGGTGTTCATCGCCGACCGCCCAACCGAAGCGAGCAAGCCGGCCCCGCTGACCGCGACCGTCGCCACCAGTCGCCGCGACCGCTCCGCCTTCGCCACCGCCGCCCGCTTCGCCGCGCAGGTGGCCGATGCGCTGGAGTACGCGCACGACGCCGGCGTGATTCACCGCGACATCAAGCCGGCCAACCTGCTGCTCGACCCCCGCGGCACGGTGTGGGTGACGGACTTCGGGCTGGCCCAGGTGCAAGCCGAAGCGAACGTGACGCGCACCGGCGACGTGTTCGGCACTCTGCGGTACAGCAGCCCGGAGCAGGCGACCGGCCGTCGCACGGACGTGGACCACCGCACCGACGTGTACAGCCTCGGTGCCACCCTGTACGAACTGCTCACCCTTCAACCCATCTTCCCCGACCTGGACCGGCAGTCGCTGCTGTACCGCATCATCCACGAGGAGCCGGTATCCCCGCGGGCGCACGACAAGAACATCCCGCCGGAGTTGGAAACGATCATACTGAAGGCAGTGGCGAAGCTGCCCACCGAGCGGTACGCCTCGGCCGGCGAGTTCGCCGCCGACCTGCGGCGGTTCCTCGACGACCGCCCCATCCTGGCCCGCCGCCCGACCGCCCTTGATCACACCCGCAAGTGGCTCCGCCGCCACCCGGCCTACACCTACGCCGGGCTGGTGGTGCTGCTGCTGGCGGCCGTCGGGTTCGGCATCAGCACGGCCGTGGTGAGCGGGGCGAAGCGGCAGACGGAGGACGCCCTGACGGCGACCGCCGGGGCGAAGAAGGAGGCGGAGGAGGCACTCGCGGTGGAGGCCGCCGCCAAGAAGGAGGCGAACGACGCACTGGCGCGCGAGAAGCAGCGGGCGGCGGAAGCCGAGGAGCGGTTCCAGATCGCCCGCCGGCTGGCCGACGAGCACATCCGCGTGGCGAATGAAGACCTGGGCAACGACCCGGTGCAGGAGGGCCTGCGGCAGCGGATGCTGCAAACCGCCCTGGCGTACTACCAGGAGTTCATCGCCCTGCGGAAGGACGACCCGTCGGCGGTGGAAGAACTTCAGGCGGTGCGGACGCAGGTGTCGGGCATCCTGTCGGACCTGGCGCTCATCGCCGGGGCCGGGCGGCTGGACATGCTCGGCCGGGCGGACGTGCAGGAGGAGTTGAAGCTGACGAAAGCGGTGATCGCCGAGGTGGAACGGGTGTTGAACGCCAACCGCCCCGAGTTTGGTCGGCACGAGAAGTTGACCACAGAGCAGATGAACGCCCGCCAACTCGACCGCGCGAAACGGCTCGACGCCGACATCCGCCCGCTGCTCACCGACGCGCAGAGTCGGCGGCTGGACCAGGTGTTCCTTCAGTTCCGCGGGCCGAGAGCGTTCGACCGCCCGGAGGTGGCCGCCGCATTAAAGCTGACCACCGACGACCGGGAGAAGCTGCGGCTGATTCAGATCAAGTGGATGTTCCGACCGCTCGAAGAGGGGTTGGGGGCGTTCGGTGTCAAGCCGGGCGGGTTCGGTGCTGGCGGATTCGGCGGGTTCGGTGGCGGGCGCGGGCCGGGCGGCGGCGGGCCGGGCGGTCCCGGTGGCAGCGGGCGTGGCAAACCGGACGGTGACGACGGCCCGCGGGGCGGGCGGGGTGGCCCGCCAGAAGGCGAACCCCACAAGCCCGTAAACGGTATCGTAACGGAGATGGTTGCGGCACTCAAGGCGGAGCAGCAAGCGACCTGGAAACACCTGGTCGGCGAGCCGTTCGCATTCCGCTCGCAGGTGATGGGCTGGCCCGGCGGACCCGGTGGGCCGGGCGCGGGCGGACCCGGCGGAGGGCCGGGTGGGCCGGGCGGACCCGGCGGATCACGACCCGGAGGAGGACGCTGATGACCCCGACCGTGTTGGCACTCGCGTTCGCCGTACTCGCCACACCGCAACCGGCGGAGGTGCGTGACGTGCCCCCGACACAGGCCACCGTGCGGGCGGCGGTGACGAAGGCGTTGCCCGTGCTCTGGGAAGGTATCGAAGGGCACTCGGCGAAGAAGTCGTGCTTCACCTGCCACAACCACGCCGTGCCGCTGTTGGCGATCACCACCGCCGACGCCCGCGGGTTCCCCGCCGACGCCAAGAAGCTGGCCGAGCAGACGGCGTTCATCTCCGAGCACTTCGACGGCATGAAAGACCGGCTGGAGAAGGGCAACGGCCCCGGACCTGGGCCGGTCGGCGGCGGGGTGGACAACACCGGCTACGCCCTCCTCGCCTTCGCCCAGTTGCAGGTGAAGGCGAACGCCACCACCACGGCCGTCGCCCGCTACACGCTCGGCACCGACGGCTCGCAAGGGCACTGGCCCGCCCGCGGCCGCCGCCCGCCGAGCGAGGCGAGCGACATCACCACCACCGCGCTGGCCGTCCGTGGCCTGTCGCACTTCACCCCCGACGGCGGCACCGACGTCGTGACGAAACGGGTGAAGGCGTCCCGCGAGTGGCTGCTGACGGCGAGGCCGGCCGACACCGAAGACCGCGTGTTCCGGCTGCTCGGCCTGCACGCGAGCGGGGCGACCGCCGTCGACATCGCCGCCGCCGCGAACGACCTGCTGGGCACGCAAGAGAAAGACGGCGGGTGGGCACAAACCCGCTGGCGGTTCAGCGACGCCTACGCCACCGGGTCGGCGCTGTATGCACTTCACACCGTCGGCGGGCTGAAGACGACCGACGCGGCGTACACCCGCGGGCTGGCGTACCTGCTGGGCACGCAACTGGCCGACGGCACCTGGCGCGTCCGCACCCGCAGCCGCCCGGTGCAAGCGTACTTCGAGAGCGGCTTCCCGCACGGCAAGGATCAGTTCATCTCGTGCGCCGCGACCGGCTGGGCGACCACCGCGCTGGCCCTGGCGTGCGAGAAGAAGTAGAGGAGCCTGAACGCCCCAGGCGGAATGTGCTGGAACCGCGACCGCAGGGAGCGGGTGAAGTCCCGAAGGGACGACCGGGAATAGCCAGGGGTGAAGCGAGCCGAAGGCGAGCGAGAACCCCTGGACACGAAGTGAGAATGACCGCAGCCCCGAAGGGGCGACCCGTCCGAG
>JANNVG010000159.1:0-1818 GCA_031414395.1 Fimbriiglobus sp. | reverse complement strand
GGGCGGTGCTGTACGATCTCCCCGCCGCGTAACGTGCGGGTTTTTGCGCTCTGGGGTCGCCCCTCCGGTTTGTGCTCACACGAGCCGCGCCCGCGTGGGTGCGGTGGGTTAAAACCCGCCCCCTCGCGGTCGCGGCTCGTTGGTGGTCGCGGCTACAGGTTAAACCTTCTCCAGTGTACCCGCGATCCGCGCCAGCACCGTCTCCTTGCCCAGCACGGCGAGCGTGTCGAACAGGCCGAACCCGACGCCCGTGCCGGTGACGGCCACCCGCAGCGGCAGTTGCAGCGCGCCGAGCTTGATGCCCTTCGCGGCGAGGAAGTCGTGGGCCACTTTCTCCGTCGTGGCGGCGTCGAACGGGTCGCACCCGGCGAGCACGCCGGCGAACTCCCGCACCAGTTCCTTCGCCTGCGGGTTCTTCGCGTCCTTGAACGCCTTGTCCATCGCCTTCGGGTCGTACTCGACCTCGGTGTTGAGCACCGGCCGGGCGAAGGCGAGCACGTCGCTGAACAGCTTGATGCGATCCGCCGCGGCGTCGATCACCTTCGTGAGCAAGGTTCGCGTGTGGTCGTCCATCGTGTCGCCGATCAGCTTGGCCTTCTTGAGGAAGGGGATGCACCGCTCCAACTTCTCCGCCGTGGGCACCAGCTTCATGTGCTCGCCCTGGATCCAGAACAGCTTCTTCGCGTCGTAGTTGCCCGGCGCGTCCGTCACCCGCTCCAGGCTGAAGTTGGCGATGAGCGTGTCGAGGGTCATGAACTCGGTCTCGCCGTCCATGCTCCACCCGAGCCGGCACATGTAGTTGATGATCGCTTCGGGCAGGTAGCCGATCTCGCGGTAGTAGGCCACGGCGATGATGTTCAGGTCGTCGCGGCCGGCGATCTCGTCGTCGCTCCACCCGCACGCCTTGAACTTGGCGACCTCGTCCGGCGCGAGCTTCGGCGTCTTGCGTTTGCTCATCTTCTCGCCGTTGTAGTACACCTGCGGGACGTGCGCGAACGTCGGCACCGTCGCCCCGAGCGCCTGATACATCAGGATCTGCGACGGCGTGTTCGACAGGTGTTCGTCGGCCCGCACCACGTGCGAAATGCCGAAGTCGATCTCATCCACCACGGTGGCAAAGTTGTACACGGCCCGGCACAGGCCGGTGTCGTTCGGCCCGCGGAGCAGCATCGGGTCGCGGATGGTGTCGGTGCTGATGTCCTGCTTGCCCTTCACCGCGTCGGTGAACTTCACCGCCTGGCCCGTCTCCACCTTCAGCAGCAGCGGGGCCTTCTTCGCCGCGTACTGTTTCACGTTCTCGGCCGCGGGCACGTCGCGGTTGGTGCCGCGATGCACGTAGGGTTTGCGGGCGAGATCGGCCAACCGCCGGGCCTCGTTCTGCTGCTCCTCGGTGGTGTAGTCGGGGTACGCCTTGCCCTCGGTCAGCAGCTTCAGCGCCGCCGCTTCGTACTTGTCGTTCCGCTGCCCCTGGTAGTACGGCGTGTGCGGGCCGAAGCTGTCGCCGTTCGCGTCGTCGGTCGGGCCTTCGTCCCAGGTCACGCCCAGCCATTTGAACCCGTCGATGATCGGGCGGACCGCCTCGGCTTGGTTGCGGCTGTCGTCGGTGTCGTCGATGCGGAGGATGAACTGGCCGCCGTGCCGCTTGGCCAGCAGCCAGTTGAACAGGGCCGTGCGGACCCCGCCGATGTGCAGGTAGCCGGTGGGACTCGGGGCGAAACGGGTGCGGACGGCCATAGCGCGAAACTCGGAACGCGGAGTGCGGAATGTGGTAAAGGATAGGGCCGGGGGTGGTGCGGTTCAGGGAACAATTCAGAGCGG